>JAILGR010000167.1 GCA_024696565.1 Acholeplasmatales bacterium
CAGCATTAGGTTTAAAGACTCGTAAGCACAAGAAAGCTTCAAATAAACTTATCGTTCGTAGAAGAAATGGTAAATAAGGAGGAACAATATGGCACGTTCAATTAAAAAAGGCCCATTCTGTGATGGCCACTTAATGAAAAAAGTTGAAGCAGCACAAGCTGGTGACAAGAAGGTTATCCAAACTTGGTCTCGTAGATCAACAATCTTCCCAGCATTTGTTGGTTTAACAATTGCAGTATACAACGGACGCACACATGTTCCAGTATACATTACTGAAGATATGGTAGGTCATAAGTTAGGTGAATTCGCTCCTACAAGAACTTATCATGGACACGGAAACGATAAAGCAGCTAAGAAATAGTATAAAGGAGAAAAATCATAATGGAAGCAAAAGCTATTGCAAATACTGTTAGAATTACTCCTCGTAAGGCTCGTCTTGTTGTAGACTTAATCCGTAATAAGGATGTAGCTGAAGCTAAGGCTATTTTGAAGCTTACAAATAAGATGGCTACTGAAGTAGTTTTAAAAGTATTAAATTCTGCATGCGCAAATGCAGAACACAACTATAACATGGATGCTAACAATTTATTTGTTAAGGAATGCTATGTTACAGATGGTATTAGAATGAAGAGAATGTTACCTCGTGCTAAAGGCCGTGGTGATGTTATTCAAAAGAGAACTTGCAACATCACAGTTGTTGTTGCAGAGAAAGAATCAAAGTAGGAGGTAAATAACACATGGGTCAAAAAGTAAGTCCAATAGGATTACGTGTTGGTATCAACCGTGATTGGGATGCTGCATGGTATGCAGAAAAGACAAAAGTAGCAGATCTATTACATGAAGATTTAGCAATCCGTAAGTATTTAGAGAAAACTTATGCTAAGGCTGCTGTTTCACGTGTTATTATCGAACGTGTTAAAGGCACAAGCAATAAAGCTCGTATCAAAATTACATTATTCACTGCTAAGCCAGGTGTTGTAATCGGGCATGATGCTGAGACAAAGAACGCTGTAGTTAAAGAATTAGCTTACAGAACAAAGAAAGAAATTATTTTAAATGTTGTTGAGATTAAGAGACCTGAACTTGACGCTACATTAGTTGCTAAGTCAATTGCTGAGCAATTAGAAGCTCGTGCTTCATTCCGTAGAGTTCAAAAGGTTGCAATCCAAAGAGCAATGAAGGCTGGAGCTAAGGGAGCTAAGACATTAATTTCTGGTCGTTTAGGCGGCGCTGAAATGGCTCGTAGCGAAGGTTACAATGAAGGACAAGTTCCTCTACAAACATTAAGAGCAGATGTTGACTATGCTGTTGCAGAAGCTCTTACTACATACGGTAAATTAGGTATCAAGGTATGGATTTATAAGGGTGAAGTATTCGAAGTTCCTACAAGAGCTGTTGAAGAAAAGAAGCCAGTTAGAAATGCTAAACCTAGAGCTCCTAAGAAAGATGCCGACTCTAAGGGAGGTAAGCAATAATGTTAATGCCTAAAAGAGTAAAATTCCGTCGTCCTCATAGAGTTTATTATCATGGACATGCAAAGGGTGGTACTGAATTTGCATTTGGTGAATTCGGTTTAGTTTGTACTGAAGGTTGCTGGTTAACAAGCCAACAAATCGAAGCTGCCCGTGTTGCTATTACACGTAAAATGAACCGTCAAGGACAAGTATGGATTAAAGTTTTCCCACACGTAAGTAAAACAAAGAAACCTTTAGCAGTACGTATGGGTTCTGGTAAAGGTGCACCTGAAGTTTGGGTTGCAGTAGCAAAGAAGGATGTTATTTTATTTGAAGTAGCTGGTGTTCCTGAGGATATCGCTCGTGAAGCACTTCGTCTAGCTTCTCATAAATTACCTTGTACTACTAAAATTGTTAAAAGAGTAGGTGAGTAGTCATGAAAGCAAAAGATATTCGTAATATGACTGAAGATCAAATCAATAAAAAGATTGCTGATCTTAAAGAAGAATTATTCAATTTAAAGTTCCAGGCTGCTCTTGGTAACATTGAAAAGCCTGCTCGTATGAATGAAATCAAAAGAGACATTGCTAGAATGAAAACAGTTTTAACTGAAAAAGCTAGCAAGGCTGAGTAAGAGGAGGAGACAACATGGAGCGCAATACTCGTAAGTTTTTCACAGGAACAGTAGTTTCTGATAAAATGGATAAAACAATAGTTGTTTCCGTTGATACATTTGGTGTTCACCCTATTTATAAGAAGCGTACAAAGAAGTCTTCTAAGTTCCATGTACATGATGAAAACAACCAAGCTAAGGCTGGAGATGTTGTTAAATTCATGGAGACAAGACCACTATCTAAGACTAAGAAGTATATCTTAGTTGAAGTAGTAAAGTCTAAGGAAACTATTTAATATAGGTTTCAAGGAGGTACTAATATGGTTCAACAGGAAACAAGATTAGCTGTCGCTGATAATAGCGGCGCACGTGAATTATTAATTATTAAAGTATTAGGTGGTGCATTACACAGATATGCTAACGTTGGCGACATCGTTGTATGTTCTGTAAAGGAAGCAACTCCTAATGGAACAGTAAAGAAGGGTGACGTTGTAAAAGCAGTTATTGTTCGTACAAAGGCTGGTTTACATAGAGCAGATGGTTCTTATATTAAGTTTGATGAGAACGCAGCTGTTATCATCCGTGAAGATAAGACCCCTAAGGGAACTCGTATTTTTGGGCCAGTAGCTAGAGAGTTACGTGATAAGGATTTCATGAAGATCGTATCACTTGCCCCAGAAGTACTATAAGAGGAGGTAACTAAGATGCAAATTAAAACTGGAGATACAGTAGTTGTTATTGCTGGTGCAGACAGATATACTACAGATAAAAAAGGCAATCTTACTCCTACAACAGGTAAGGTGTTAAGAGTTTATCCTAAGACAAACAAGGTTGTTGTTGAGGGCGTAAACAAAGTTAAAAAGCATAAGAAGCCTACTCAAGCAAATCCAGATGGTGGAATTGTTGAAGAAGAGGCTCCAATTGATGCTTCTAATGTTATGTTACTAAACCCTAAGACAAACAAGGCTGTTCGTGTTGGTGTTAAGGTTGTAGAAGGCAAAGATGGTAAAACTAAGAAAATTAGAGTTGCCAAAGATGAAACTCAATATGAGTTTGATAAGTAATCTAGTTGAGAGGAGGAATATTTCGTGAATCGTTTACAGGAAAAATATAATACTTCTGTTAGAGCAGAATTAGCGAATAAATTCGCATATAAGTCTTCAATGCAAGTCCCTAGACTAGAGAAAATTGTTATCAACATGGGTGTTGGTGACGCAGTAGCTAACTCTAAGGTATTAGATGATGCTGTTGAAGAATTAACATTAATTGCAGGCCAAAAGCCAGTAATCACTAAGGCTAAGAAGTCTATTGCAAACTTCAAGCTTCGTGAAGGTATGCCTATTGGTTGTAAGGTTACACTAAGAGGAGAAAGAATGTATGAATTCTTAGATAAGTTAGTATCTGTTTCTCTTCCACGTGTACGTGACTTCCATGGTGTAAACCCAAATGCATTTGATGGTCGTGGAAATTATACTCTGGGTGTTAAGGAACAGTTAATCTTCCCTGAAATTAATTTCGATAAGGTTAAAAAGCTACGTGGTATGGATATTGTAATCGTTACTACTGCAGCTACAGATGAGGAAGGCCGTGCTCTATTATCATTAATGGGTATGCCTTTCAGAAAGTAATAAGGAAGGATATAAACTATGGCAAAAACATCAATGATCGTAAAAAATCATAGAAAACCAAAATATGCTGCTCGTGAATATACTCGTTGTGAGCGTTGTGGTAGACCACATGCTGTAATCAGTAAGTTCAAGTTATGCCGTATTTGTTTCCGTGAATTAGCATACAAGGGCCAGATTCCAGGCGTTAAAAAAGCTTCCTGGTAATCTCGAAAGTTTAATAAGGAGGAAATATCAAGTTATGATGACAGATCCAATTGCGGATATGTTAACTCGCATTAAGAACGCAAACGCAATGCGTCATGAAACAGTTACTGTTCCAAGCTCAAAGGTTAAAACTGCTATTCTTGCAGTATTAAAGGCTGAAGGCTTCATTGCAGATTATACTGTTACAAGCGAAGTTAAGAGTAATACAACAATTACATTAAAGTACACAGAAAATAACTCAAGAGTAATTAAGGGTATGAAAAGAATCTCTAAACCATCCTTACACGTTTATTCAACAGCTGATGAATTACCAAAGGTATTAAATGGTTTAGGTGTTGCAATCATCTCTACTTCTCAAGGTATTATGTCTGATAAGCAAGCTCGTAAGCTAAAGATCGGTGGAGAAGTATTAGCTTACGTTTGGTAAAAACCAAAAAACAATTATAAAAAAAAAAAATTACGGAGGTATTTAAATATGTCTCGTATTGGTAATAAGGCTATTCTAGTCCCTGCAGGCGTTACAGTCAGCGTTGCTGAAGGTAATCTAGTTACCGTAAAGGGCCCTAAGGGAGAATTAAGCTTTCAATTCAATAGCGAACTAGAAATTAACGTTGGCGCAACTGAAGTTGTTGTTAAACGTCCAAACGACACAAAAGAAATGAAGACATTCCACGGTACAACTCGTGCTTTACTTCATAATATGGTTGTCGGTGTATCTGAGGGTTTCAAAAAGACTCTTGAAATTAACGGTGTTGGTTACCGTGCAGCATTACAGGGAAATACATTAGTTGTATCTGCTGGTTATTCTCATACAGTAGATATGCCAATTCCTGCTGGTATTAAAGTAGAATTACCAAAGAATACATTAATTGTAATCTCTGGTATTGATAAACAAGTAGTTGGACAATTTGCGGCTGAAATTCGTGAAATTCGTAAGCCTGAACCTTACAAAGGAAAAGGTATTAAGTATGATTACGAACATATTCGTCGTAAGGAAGGTAAGACTGCTAAGAAGTAGTTGAAAGGAGTACATAACATATGATTAGTAAAGTATCAAAGAACGTAACTCGTCAAAAAAGACATTTACGTTTACGTCAAACACTAAAGGGAACTGCTAGCAAGCCTAGATTATGTGTTTTCCGTTCTAATAAGCAAATTTATGCTCAAGTTATTGACGATGTAACTGGTAAGACTTTAGTTAGTGCTTCTTCACTAGATAAGGAACTAAAGTTAGCAAATGGTTCCAATGTAGAAGCAGCTAAAGCAGTTGGTGAGTTAGTTGCAAAGCGTGCATTAGACGCTAAGATTGAAGTTGTAGTATTCGACCGTGGTGGTTATTTATATCATGGACGTATTGCTGCATTAGCTGAAGCAGCAAGAGCTGCAGGCTTAAAATTCTAAGGAGGTAGGAGACTTTATGCGTACAGATCGTGATCAACGTAAAGAAACTGTTGAACCTGAGTTCGAAGAGCGTGTTGTTACAATCAACCGTGTAACAAAGGTTGTAAAAGGTGGTAGACGTTATCGTTTTGCTGCACTAGTTGTTATTGGTGACAAAAAGGGTAATGTAGGCTTTGGTACAGGTAAGGCTAATGAAGTACCTGACGCAATTAAGAAAGCCGTAGAAAATGCAAAGAAGAATATGATTACTGTTTCTACAGTAAAGACTACTATTCCTCATGAAGTTACTGGTGTATATGGCGCTGGCCGTGTATTCTTAGCACCTGCTGCTGAAGGTACAGGAGTTATCGCTGGTGGTCCAGTTCGTGCTGTTGTAGAATTAGCTGGTATTTCAGATATTCTTTCAAAATCATTGGGTTCTTCAACACCTATCAACGTTGTAAGAGCTACAATAGAAGGGTTAAAGAGTTTAGAGACTGTTGAAGAAATCGCTGCAAGACGTGGTTTAACAGTTGAAGAGCTTTTAGGTTAATATCATGTATAAGATTACATTAGTAAAAAGTTTAATTGGCAAGAAGCCAAACCAAGTAGCTACTGCAAAGGCATTAGGTTTAACTAAGATTGGCCAAACAGTAACTAAAGAGGAAAATGAAGCTATTAAAGGTATGATCGTTACCATTTCTCATATGGTAAAGGTTGTACAAGAATAAGGAGGTACCTAGAATGTTAAATAATTTAAGTCCAGTTCAGGGTGCTAGACATAGTAAGAAGAGATTAGGCCGTGGAATCGGTTCTGGTATCGGTCATACTTCAGGTAAGGGTACTAAGGGTCAGAACGCACGTTCTGGTGGTGGTGTTCGTCCAGGATTTGAAGGTGGACAATTACCATTATTCCAACGTTTACCTAAAAGAGGATTCCACAACCATAACAAGGTTGTTTACAGCGTTGTAAATGTTGAGGATCTAAATGTATTTGACAATGGCGCAGTTGTTGATGCTGAAGCATTAGTAAATGCAGGTCTAGTTAAAGATGTAAAAGATGGTATTAAGGTTTTAGGTAATGGCGAATTAACAAAGAAGTTAACAGTTAAGGCAAATAAATTCTCTGAATCTGCAAAAAAGGCTATTGAAGCTGCAGGTGGAGTTGCTGAGGTAGCTTAATTTGTTAAATAAAGTAAAGCTTATCTTTAGCAATCGTGAGGTTGTATTAAAGATATTAATTACCTTTGCTTTACTGTTGGTATTCAAGGTTGGAACATTTATTCCTATACCTATCATGGATACTGGCAAAATTAAGACTATCGTTGAGGGCAATGACTTCTTAACAATCTTAAATACCTTTTCCGGTGGAGGTTTATCACACTTCTCAATTTTGGCATTAGGTATTTCGCCTTACATTACTGCTTCAATCGTCATTCAAATGCTTCAGATGATTATTCCGAAGTTTAAAGAATGGGGAGAGCAAGGAGAAAACGGAAAGGAAAAATTGAATCGTGTAACAAGATATGCAACTATCTTAATTTCAATGATTCAAGCTCTTTCTATTATATTTAGTTTAGGTTCTAAACCTGAAAATGTACTTGGTGATGCATTACTTAAGTATCATGGAATGTATTGGGTATTCTATCTATATATGGCTGTAGTTATTACTGCAGGTTCTGCATTTACAATGTGGTTAGCAGATTTAATTACACGTCATGGTATTGGTAATGGTTCATCAATGATTATTGCTGCAGGTATTATTTCAGCTATTCCAACTATGTTTAAAAGCTTATATGCTATTTATTTAGGTGCAAATGCTACTGGTTTAAATATTTTCTTATTTATCCTAATAGTTGTATTGTATATACTAATGATTTTAGCAGTAGTTTATTTTGAAGGCGCAGTTAGAAAAGTACCTGTTCAATATGCAAACCGCCAAGCCGGTCAACAAGGATCAGACATTCCTATTAAGTTAAATAGTGCAAGTGTTATTCCAGTTATCTTTGCATCAACAATTATGTCAATTCCAATGACAATTATTGGTGTATTAGGATGGAGAGCTGAAACAAATGATACAGCTCGTTGGTTTGATCAAATTTTCTCAAATCAACAGCCAATCGGTATGGCAATATACATTATCTTAATTGTATTCTTTAGTTTCTTCTATAGCTTTATGCAAATTGATCCTGAAAAGATTGCTGACAATCTTGAAAAGCAAGGTGCATACATTCCAGGATATCGTCCAGGAGAAGATACTAAACGTCAATTATCAAAGATGTTATTTAGAATTACAGAAATCGGTGCTTTATATCTAGTTATTCTAGCTATGGTACCAATTATTGTTACTAAGATTTTCCAATTCCCATCAGAATATGCTTCATCAATTACAATTGGTGGTACATCACTAATTATCATCGTAGGTGTTGCTATTGAAACTCTACGTCAAATTGAAACAGCATCTGAAACTAAGGAATATAAGGGATTCTTAGATTAATCAGGAGGAAACATAATGAAATTATTAATTATGGGTAGACCTGGTGCTGGTAAGGGCACACAGGCAGCAAATATTAAAGAATATTATAATATTCCACATATTTCTACAGGTGATATGTTCCGTGCAGCAATTAAAAATCAAACAAAGCTTGGTCTTGAAGCTAAGAGCTATATGGATCAAGGTGCACTAGTACCAGATGAGGTTACTATTGGTATTGTAGAAGAAAGACTTCTTGAGGATGATTGTAAGAATGGATTCCTATTAGATGGTTTCCCAAGAACAATTGCCCAAGCAGAAGCATTAGATGCATTCTTAGCTAAAAATGGAGTTAAGCTAGATGCTGTATTAGATGTAAATGTTCCAGCTGAAATCTTAGTAAGACGTATGGTTGGTCGTCGTGTATGTAAAGGTTGTGGTGCTACATTCCACGTAGAATTCAATCCACCTAAGGTTGAAGGAATTTGCGACAATTGTGGTACTAAGTTAATTCAACGTGCAGACGATACAGAAGCTACAGCAGTTAACCGTCTAGCAGTTTACGATAATAATACTGCTCCATTATTAGAGTTCTATGCAAAAAAGAATTTATTAAAAACCGTTAATGGTGACCAGTCATTAGACAAGGTCTTCGAGGATATTAAAAAGGTTTTAGCATAATTTTAGATTATGACATGGAGGAAGATAGTTCATGTCATACATGAGTTATCTTCGTTATAGGTTGGTGTTCATGGTATTCCTTATTTTAAGGGATATCATGGGTGTTAGCTTACTTCATTTCTAAAACTATAGGAGGCATATTAAATGGCAAAAAAAGATGATGTAATTGAAATGGAAGGTAAGGTAGAAGAAGTTTTACCTAATACACAATTTATTGTTACACTTGATAACGGTCATCAGGTTAAAGCCCACGTTTCTGGTAAAATCCGCATGAATAACATACGCATTTTACCAGGTGATAAGGTAACTATTGAGTTATCTACCTATGATTTAACACGTGGAAGAATTACTTACAGACATAAATAATATTGGAGGTAAACTATGAAAGTAAGACCATCAGTAAAACCAATTTGCGATAAATGCAAGGTTATAAAGCGTAAGGGTAAAGTAATGGTTATTTGCGAAAACCCAAAACATAAACAAAGACAAGGATAGAAAGTAGGAGGTGCAATAATATGGCACGTATTGCAGGAGTAGATATTCCAAATGAAAAAAGAATCGTAATCTCTTTACAATACATTTATGGTATTGGTGAGACTACATCAAAAAATATATTAAAAGCTGCGAACGTATCTGAAGATGTTCGTACTAAGGACTTAACTGAAGAACAGTTAAGTGCAATCCGTCAACAGGTTGCAAAATATAAAGTTGAAGGTGACTTACGTAGAGAAGTTGCTCTTAACATTAAAAGATTAATGGAAATTGGTTGCTATAGAGGTATGCGTCATAGAAAGAACCTACCAGTAAGAGGTCAAAGAACTAAGACTAACGCTCGTACTCGTAAGGGTCCTAAGCATACTATCGCAAACCATAAGAAGTAATAAGGAGGAAATGAGATATGGCACAAAAGAAAGTCACTAAGCGTAGAGTAAAGAAGAACGTACCAGTTGGTGTTGCTCACATTCATTCTACATTTAATAATACAATCGTAACTATCACTGACCCTCAGGGAAATGTAATCTCTTGGTCAAGTGCAGGTGCATTAGGCTTCAAAGGTAGTCGTAAGTCAACTCCTTTTGCCGCACAAATGGCTGCAGAAGCTGCAGGTAAGTCTGCAGTAGATCAAGGTGTAGCTAAGGTTGAAGTTACTGTTAAGGGTCCTGGTCAAGGAAGAGAAGCAGCAATTCGTTCTTTAGCTGTAGCTGGTCTTGAAATTACAGCAATCACTGACGTAACACCAGTTCCACATAATGGTTGTCGTCCACCAAAGCGTCCTCGTGGATAATATTTTGGTATTGATATAGCATTATATTAACAATTGAATAATTCTAAGATTTAAGAAACAATATATAGGAGGACCATTAATGAAAGATTTAAAATTTGAAAAGCCAAGAACCAATGTTGAAGAAATCTCTGAACAAGGTAGATATGGTAAATTTGTAATTTCCCCTCTTGAAAGAGGTTTTGGTATTACATTAGGTAATGCACTACGTAGAACTTTATTGTCATCACTTCCTGGTGCTGCAATCGTTAATGTAAAAATTGATGGTGCAGAACATGAATTTCAAAATGTTACAGGTGTAGTTGAGGATGTTATTACAATCATCTTAAATTTAAAGAGAATTGTATTAACTGTTGATTCAGAAGATCCTAACTATGAAAAGACTATTGAAATTAATCGTGGTGAAGGTGAAGTAACTGCTGCAGATATTATTCATGACAATGACATCAAGGTTATTAACCCTGAACAACACATTGCTACAGTTTCTGCAGGTGGAGTACTTCATATGTTCTTAACTGTACGTCGTGGTGTTGGTTTTGTAAGTTCTGTTGCTAACAAAGAATATAGTAGATCTGTAGGTGTTATCGCTATTGACTCTATTTATACTCCTATTGTTAATGTAGCATTCAATGTTGAGAAGACTCGTGTTGATGGCGTTAATGTTGCTTCTTTCGATAAACTAGAAATCGAAGTTACAACTAATGGTTCAATCACAGCAAAGGAAGCTTTAGCTGTTGCATCTAAGATGATGATTGAACACTTAAATGTAGTAGTAGAATTATCTGAAAAAGCTAACGAAAATGATTATATGATCGAGACTGAAGACGATAATCAAAGCCGTAAGTTCGACATGACTATTGATGAACTAGATTTAACAGTTCGTTCTTACAACTGCTTAAAGAGAGCAGGTATCAATACTGTTGGTGAATTAACAGAAAAATCTGAAGAGGATATGATTAAGGTTAGAAACCTTGGTAGAAAATCCTTAAAGGAAATTAAGGAAAAGCTTGAAGGCCTAGGCTTAAGCTTTAAGAAAAACTAATTAAAGGAGAAAAAGTATCATGGCATATAGTAGATTACGCCGTAGTTCTGATCAAAGAAAAGCATTACTTCGTGACTTAGTTACTGATTTAATTCTTAATGGACAGATCGAAACTACTTTAGCAAAAGCAAAAGAACTTAAGAGACTTGCTGATAAAATGGTAACTTTAGGAAAGACTAATACTTTAGCTTCTCGTAGACAAGCTGCTTCATTCGTTCGTTTCGAAAAGGATGAAGAAGGAAAGTTTGCTATTCAAAAGTTATTCTCAGAAATCGCTCCTAAGTTTGCAAATAGAAATGGTGGTTACACTCGTGTAATTAAAACTGGTTTCCGTAGAGGAGATGCAGCACCTATGGCTATCATTACTTGGGTAGAATAAAATAATTATATTAAAAATAGAGACCAAAGGGTTTTGGCCTCTATTTTTTGTTTTATTAAAATAACAAAATATGTTTCAATTATTAATTACTAACGAGATATAAAATTTTGTATTTTTTCTTGTTTTAAAAAGATTGTATGTTATAATCGAACTATGGGTTTTAACCTATTATAAGAAAAGGTGGGATTATTTATGAATTTAAGAGATTTTGATCCAGAGCTAAGTATGGCTATTGATAATGAATTAGAAAGACAAAGAACTCATATTGAATTAATTGCTTCTGAGAACTTTGTATCTAAGGCAGTATTAGAAGCACAAGGCTCTATTTTAACTAATAAATATGCTGAAGGCTATAGTGGAAAAAGATATTATGGTGGATGCGAAAATGTTGATGTTATTGAAACATTAGCTATAGAAAGAGCTAAGAAGTTATTTAATGCTTCATTCGTTAATGTGCAACCTCATTCAGGTGCTTCAGCAAATTTAGCTGCATATAATGCAATTATTCAACCAGGAGATTTAATCCTTGGTATGTCTCTTGATGCAGGAGGACATTTAACTCACGGATATTCAGTGAATTTTTCTGGTAAGATTTATAAGGCATTAAATTATGGCTTAACTGATGACGGATTTATTAATTATGAAGAAGTAGAAGCAAAAGCTTTAGAAAATTTACCTAATGTAATTGTTGCTGGTGCATCTGCATATTCAAGAATCATTGATTTTAAGAAATTTAGAGAGATTGCTGATAAGGTATCTGAAAAAGCTGGAAGAAAGTGCTATTTAATGGTTGATATGGCACACATCGCTGGTTTAGTTGCTGCAGGATTACATCCAAATCCAATGGAATATGCTGATGTAGTTACAACTACAACTCATAAGACATTAAGAGGACCTCGTGGTGGTATGATTTTAACTAACGATGAAGCTATTGCAAAAAAAGTAAATTCATCTGTATTCCCAGGATGTCAAGGTGGACCTTTAGAACATGTTATTGCTGCTAAGGCTGTATGCTTTAAAGAAGCATTAGATCCATCATTTAAAGAATATGGTAAACAAATTATTAAAAACTGCCAAGCTTTAGCTAATGAATTAAAGAGATTAGGCTTTAAGCTTGTATCTGGTGGTACAGATAACCACTTAATCTTAGTTGATATTTTTGGTTCTGTAGGTGTTACAGGTAAGAAGGCAGAAAATATTTTACATGAAGTAAATATTACATGTAATAAGAATGCTATTCCAAATGATACTCAAAAGCCAATGATTACTTCAGGTGTAAGACTTGGTACAGCTGCAATTACTACTAGAGGTTTTAAAGAAGAAGATATGGTACTTGTTGCAAACTATATCAATGATGCTTTAAGAAATAAAGATGATGAAGCTAAGCTTCAAGAGATTAAAGCAAAAGTAATCGCATTAATGGCAAAACATCCATATTTAGAAGACTAATATAAAAAGGGCTATTCAATAGCCCTTTTATTATGTTGGTCGAATTACACATGAAAACCGCCTGCTATACAGGTGAGAATAGAAAAGCGGAGCCTAAAAACCACCAGTTGGACGGGGGTTGTTATTTTGCTTAAAATGGTTTGGTTAAGTTATTTTTTAGATTTATAGAGTTACGATATTATGGAAAAATTTATCAAAAAACATTAAAATCCATTCAATAGGTGGCAAAAAAAATCGCACTTTTCAACATTCTCTTTTTGTCTTATTTAAGGGTTATTTATTTCTTTTTATTTATAGGTTATAATTAAATAAATATAACGATAAAAGGAGTGAATAAAATGTCAGTAAATCTAAACCAAGGCTTAAAGCCATCTCAAGAGTCAATTACTCATGAAATAGGTTCATTAAAAACTATAGTAAACCTATGTCCATCTGCATCTAATATTTTAGTAGAAATTCCTCTTTTTGAGACAATTGGCGTAAGTGTTATGTCACCTTCTTTAGTCTATAATTATCAATTAAGAGGTAGTGGAGGATTATTCAAAGGAGCTAAATTTAGTTATTTTCCAACACTTTCTAAAGAAGGTAATACCTTTTATATTACTAATCCGGATGGGACTGTTGATTCTTATAATGGATATAATACTATAAATCCTGAAACAAATTCATACATATATTATTCCTATGCTGGTAGGGATTTATATATTTTAAATGATAAATACGGTAATCAAATTGAATATTTGACATATAATAATAGCTTACCATATAGAATTATATATAAAGATGGAACAATACTAACGATTACATCATCTTCAAATATCCCGTCAAAAATAACAAATTCTTTTGGAGATGAAATAATATTTACTTATTATGGATCTTACATTGGACAGATTCTATATAAAAAGAATAATATTAACCTTTATAAGGTAAATATAGGATTAACAAATTCTAAATTATCTAGTGTAAGTATTAAAAAAGTAGTAGGTAGTGATGAGACTACAATAGCCTATTATACAATTACTGAATCA
>JAILGR010000152.1 GCA_024696565.1 Acholeplasmatales bacterium
TAGATGTTATTCAGAATCACTTTATATTGGTAAAAATAGTAATCCTAGTTCAAATGCAACAGCAACACTTAATATGGTATCAGGTTTAATGGATGAGATAAAAATTTATAAGAAAGCTTTAGGAGAGGCTGAAATTGTAAATTATTATAATTTTTATGAAGTTCCTGAAATTGAATTTGATGATATTTGGCTTCAAAATATATTAACTGATGATATTTATAAAACACAATACCATGGTGGTCCATATCAGCATTGGATGAATGAACCACATGCTCCTGGTTATTATAATGGTTATTATCATTTATTCTTCCAATTTAATCCATTTGGCCCATATTTTAGAAATATATGTTGGGGCCATTTAGTTTCAACAGATATGGTTAATTGGAAACCTTTAAAAGAAGTAATTACTCCTACTAATGGTAGTGTTTGCCCTGATGGTGTATGGAGTGGTGGTATATCTTATGATTCAAATGGTGTCCCCGTTCTATTCTTTACTGCAGGTGATGACTCATTTAGAGAACATGGATTAATTAGTAATCAAAATATAGGTATTGCTAGACCAAAGGATATATCTGACCCATATTTAACAGAATGGGAAGTAGATAGTGAATATGCAATCAAGCAAGTCTCTGGTCAAGGTAGACCTGGTCAATTTAGAGATGCTCATGTATTTAAAGAAGGAGATACATGGTGTATGCTTGTAGGTTCAGCATCAACAAAGACAAATGGTGGATGCGCCCTACTTTATACTACTAAGGATGATTCATTCCATAATTGGGATTATAGAGGTCAACTTTATGAAATGGTTAATCAGCCAGGTGATTTAGGACAAGTATGGGAATTACCGGTTTTATTACCAATTTATAATAAGGATAAAACAATTAAGAAATATTTATTCATTATTTCACCAGCACCAGCTGATACAGCTGATAATGATATTTATTATTGGATTGGTGATTTTGATTTGACAAGTGGTAGATTTACCCCTGATGAATCATTTGGTAAGAATCCTAGATTATTTGATTATGGAAATAATGTATTCACAGGACCATCTGGATTTGTTGATCCTGTAAGTGGAAATACATATATTATGTCAATAATGCAAGATCAAAGAAAACCATCAGATGTTTATAAATCTGGTTGGGCAAATTGTGTAGGTCTTACAAGACAGGTTTATTTAAATGACAATGGTACTGATTGTTATATTAAGCCAGTAGAGGCATTAAAGGATTATCAAGAAGAAGTATTACTAGATGTTAAGAATAAGTCTGTAGAAGAATGTAATAATTTATTAAAAGATATTAAAGGCGATATGCTTTATATCAAATTAACTATTGATAATGAATCAGCAGCTAATTTTGGTATAAAGGTTAGATATAATGAATCCTTAAATCAAGAGACAACTTTATATTATCAGAATACAAGCAAATTAATGGGTATTAAAACTGGTCTATCTGGTAAACAAAATATTAGCGGTAATTTCTATGGCGATTTGGAATTAACCGATAATCATTTAACTATAGAAATATATCTAGATAGATCAATGGTTGAAGCTTTCTATAATGATCAGAAGGCAATATCATCTAGAATATATCCAGATAAGGATTCGTTAGGTTTGTTGTTATTCGAATCTGGTGGTGTTATTAATGTTGAATCATTATACATCACGACTATGGGTTCAATTTATGAGTAAAATGTTTCCGTTTTTTTTCATACTTACCGGAGTTACTGCATTATTGATAAGTTGTAGTAACTCCACTTTCTCCCAAATTAAAAACAACTCTTTTGAAGTTGGTACTATAGAATCTTGGACTTCTACAGGAAATGCATTTACAAATGAATGTATTTCCTTTGATTCAAAGTCAGTAGATGGTGAAAATTTGGATTATGATGGAGATTATTTCTTATATGGAAAAAAAGCTCCACTTGGTTCAACTGGTGTATTAGAATCTAATCCATTCACTCTTAGTGGCAATGGGAAGATAAGTTTTTTAATTGGTGCAGG
>JAILGR010000178.1 GCA_024696565.1 Acholeplasmatales bacterium
TCAATTTAGATTCAATAGTAATCTATGTATATTTAGACTATATGTTTTCTATTCCGACTTGTAATGGGTTTGATAACTTGTAGAGTTTTCGTTGATAATCGGAACCCATTTGTAATTAAGCAAACATAAGAAGAATAATCCATTACAAATGTTGACCTTTGTTTATTGTACTCATTTTTTTGATTAAAATAATACAAAGATTACTAAACACTTTATTTTTAGTGAAAAATAAACATAATATATAGACAATTATAGATACTCCGATAGAAGAAAGAATCTTCAAGGTAAAAGAGTTTATAATTTTCATAATATAGCATACTAAATAAATACATAGGCAACCTATTAACACAGACAATAAATTCCATTTTATTTTGTGAAATTCAAAATAAAGTTTTGAATAATGATACAGAATCAAAACAGTCATCAATTCTGCCAAAATAGTCGTCAATGCAGCTGCACAAATGCCCCAAAAAGGGATAAGAATCAAATTTAAACAAACATTCAACAATGCACTATAAAAAGTAACTCTAAAAACTAAAGACTCTTGTTTATTGGGAATAAGAACACATTGGGAAAATAAATATGAGTAAAGTGAAAATGCAACAGCAATACTTAAAAATTTAAGAGGAAGAGAAGCTTGCAAGTATTCTTCACCAGATATTAGAATTACTATTTCTTCCGAGAGACAAAACAAACCAACGCACATCGGTAGCATTAATAATGTTAAAACATTTATCACTTTCGACAAAAACAATGATATATGTTTATAATCTTTTTGAGCAAACAATAAAGAGAATTGGGGAATCATTACCATCAAAATTGCCGCTAGTATGTTTTTAATGACAGTATATATTTTCACAGCTGTTCCATATAAACCGACTTGAAAATCATTTGTCATAAAGCCAAGTATAATATTGTCAGAATTCACATATACAGTTATTGCTATTGATGTTGAAAATATAATTAGTATAGGTTTAAGATGACGTTTCCAATCTATCTTCAATGTAAATTTAAAATGACAATATTTATTCCGTATATAAAAGAAATTGAAAATGTTTGCACCAGAATTTGAAATAAGAAGTATTATTAAATAATTATTTAAATCTTCCGTTGATTTAACAAACAAGAAGATTAAGACTAATGAAAGAATTTGAAATATTATAGTACGAATTGCTATTATGAAGAAATCTTCGTAAATATTACAGACCCAAGAAACACCAACTGTGGTAAAGATTATCTCTATACTAAGTATAGCGATTGATGAAGAGTAACTCGACAAAAATGGAATTGCTATCAACAATATAAATAACAATAAATAAGACAAAAAAGAAGCTAAAATATTTATACTAAAAAGTTCACTAACAAATTGTTGAATTGCACATTTATCATCACGATACTGAGTCCCTTCACGAATACCATACGTAGCAACACCTAAACCTCCTATCAACAAAAAATAAGACAAAAAAGAATAACTATAATTATAGATACCAATATTCTCAACCCCTAATATTCGAGAAATATAAGGATAAGTCACCAAAGGGAAAAGTATACCAAGAATAGTTTTAGTGGTATTCAAAAAGGCATTTTTAGCTATATTATTAGACATATAAATTATAATATAATGTCATATATTCATAAAACTATCCAATGCTTCTTTAGTTGCTTCTAAATATTGTCTACCCCATCGTAAATCAGGTTCAATGTAATTACCTTCTCCCCATTCGTTCCATGATTTTAAAAAAATAATTTGATGTTCACTCTGTTTATCAACAATTTCGTGTAAAACAACATCAAGATAATTTTTATAAAGATTAGGCGTTGAACCCTTCCAAACGATACCACCATAATTAGATCTCGGAGTATGATCCCAATTAGGTATAACTATCGGATAGTTATCTTCATCTGTATCTTCTATACCAACTAATGACTTAATGACATTTCTATATTGAAACACATTTGGTAAATGAAATATAGTTCGACGTAATTTTCTGAAAGCTTTTGTAAAGGCAGATACCTCTTTCATTACTAGATTCTGACGGTTAAATGTAATGGCATTGAAACCTTTAGATAATAATATATTTTTGTATGGAAGAAGATCAAAAACAGAAGAACTTTGACCTTTCAACTTAGGCACAACACCAACATTAATATAACCAATAAAGTGAATACCATCTA
>JAILGR010000214.1 GCA_024696565.1 Acholeplasmatales bacterium
GCATAGTCATCTCTAAATCTAAAAACATAGTATTATCAAAAGAATTTAAGAATTTATATAATGAATTAGTTATATCAGCTTTATCATAATAAATAATATGATCATATAAGCCTAAAGCCTCTAATCTATTAATATGAGCAACTGTATATGCTTCATATGGGCCTCTTCTTACAACTTTAGATTCATCATATTCTAAATCAATCCAGTTGCCGATATATAGGTATCTTTTAAAAACATTCATTTGACTGTTTTGAAAATAAAAGAATATGATTTTTTTATTATTTCTTATTCCTATAATTTTATGATCTAATTCAATCATATGAATTTCACCTCTTAGGCGCATAAAGATACCTCCTTTACTTCTTTACTGAAATTGCAATACCATCACCAACTTCAAATAGTGATGTATAATAATCATCATTTTTTAATAATTCATCATGGAAAGCTGCCATCTTACGAATTAAGCCTCTAACTGATCTTGATTGTTCCATATATGCCTTTTCATCATTAATTAATTCAACTAATCCATGAAAAGCCATATTATCACAAACTACTACACCACCTTTTTTTAAAAGTGGAGTATAAAGGTTAAAAAACTTCATATATTGCGCTTTTGCAGCATCAATAAATATCATATCAAATTCAACATTAGAAACTAAATCATATGCTTCTAAAGCATCTTTAAAAATTAAATGAATATTATTAGATAAATTAGCTTTAGAAACATTCTTTATAGCTTCATTTTCCATTAATTCATTTCTTTCTATTGTATATACATTAGAATTACAAACTTTAGCCATACGAATTGCAGAATAGCCAATAGCTGTCCCAATCTCTAATATATTTTTAGGCTTATATAATCTAATAACCATCTCTAGCATAGCTAAGCCTTCATCTTGGATAATTGGAACATTATTTAATTTAGCATATTCTCTTAATTCTTCTTCAAGTGGAGAAAATTCTAATGAATTTGAAAATAAAATATTATTCTTCATCACTGCATCCATGGCAAGAATCACAAGATCCACTACATGATTGACATGAAGAACAGCCGCCTTCAGCATCTAATGAATTAGCATAATCAGCTAATAAGTCTTCAAGCATTTCCCATTCCTCATCAGTCTCGATTCTCTCTAAAGAACCATTACCTCCTTCAGTTGGATGGTAAATTGCAGCAGATACTTCGTTATTTCCTCTTACCTGGAAAACAACATAATCTTTATTTAATTTTTCATAATGATAAGTAAATAGAATATCGCAAACAATTTCTTTACCATCATCTTGAATTAAGGTTAATGTACGATCTTGCATAATATCTCCTTTTATTTTTTATCTAAATAATCTTGTAGGATAACTACTGCAGCCATTTCATCTTTTTTCTTTTTTCTAGTATCTCTTCTAACATTACCAGAAATCATAGTTTTATCGACAATGACTGTAGTTAGTCTTTCATCCATTAATATAACATTTAAACTGGCTAAGTCTTCTAGCTTCTTTTTAAATTCAAATGATATTTCACATCTTAGGCCTAAATCACCATTCATATGCTTAGGTAAGCCTAGTACTACTGTATTAATATTTTCTTTATTACATACATCTACTACATAAGATGCTGCAGAGTCATAATCATCATCACGAAATCTAAATGTGTCATAGCTTCTAGCTAAAATACCCATTTCATCAGAGATTGCAACACCTAAAGTTCTACTTCCTAAATCTAAGCCTAAATATTTCATTACTTAACTAATTCCTTTACATGGCTAATAGCTTCATTTGCCTTAGTAGAATCTTTACCACCGGCTTGAGCAAGGTCTTTCTTACCTCCTCCACCGCCTCCTGTAATCTTGCAAGCTTCTTTTACAAGCATACATGCATCATATGGAGCTTTTGCAGCACAAACGAATGTTACTTTTGTATCTTGTACATTAGCTAAGAAACATACTGATAGATTCTTATTATTTAATAAAGCAGAAGCCATATCCTTAATTAAGTTAGTATTTGTTTCATCTACAGTTGCAAATAGCTTATCGCCTTCAATTAATGAATCAAATTGACTTAAGCCTTTTAATGCATTTTGGCTCTTCTTTTGATTATATTCTTTTTCTAAATCTTTTTGAGCATTTTGTAATTCAAATACCATCTTTCTTAAAGCTAGAATATAACGATAACCTTTTTCATTAATTTCTTTTTCTTGATAATTGCTTGTAAGTATAATTCCTTCAGCTTTGGCTTTAGAAATTAAATCTTGCATCTTATTCTTGATAGTATCAATAGTTACTTGAATATTCTTAGTAGAATCTTTTAATAAATTTAGGGCATTATTACCAGTTAAGGCAGTAACACGGAATACACCTGAACCAATTGATTCTACTGATGCGATTTCAAAGTCAATAACTTCAGATGTGTTAGCAACATGGGTACCAGCACAGAACTCTTTAGATACTTCCATATCAACAACTCTAACCTTAGAGCCATACTTTTCACCGAATAGGGCCATAGCGCCTAGCTTCTTAGCTTCTTCAATAGGTAATACCTTTGTAGCTACACAGTGAGCTTCAGCAATATATTTATTAACTAAATCTTCTACCTTTAAGATTTCTTCATCTGTTAATGGTTGATAATTATTGAAGTCAAAACGACAATAATCAGCACAAACTTGTGAACCCATTTGGTGAACATGATTACCAACTACATGTTGTAAGGCAGCTTGTAATAAGTGAGCACTAGAGTGATTCTTTCTAGTTAAATCTCTATTTTCTTTATCTACTACAGCCCAAACTAATTCACCAATTTCAAATGGATTTTCTTCAACCTCTAAGATATGTAAATGTTGTCCATTAGGCATCTTAATTACATCTTTAACAACATAATCATCAAGTTTACCTTTATCAGGTAATTGACCACCAGAGAAAGCATAGAATGGTGTTTCATCTAATACTACGGCATTGCCAAATTTAGCAATAACCTTAGCTTTATGATTTGTAGCTTCATAACCTGAGAAACGTGATTCAGCCTTGAAGTTTAAGAATTCTTCATTTTGGCCACCCATAGAACCTTCATCCTTACGGGCATTTCTTGCACGTTCTTTTTGTTCATTTAAGTATTTCTTAAATCCTTCTACATCAACAGTTAATCCCTTTTCTTCAGCATATTCAATTGTAAGCTCAATAGGGAAACCATATGTATCATATAATGTAAAGGCATCAGCACCAGCAATTACTTTACCATTTAAGCTTGAAGCAATTAGATTAAATCTCTTTTCACCATCAGCTAATGTTTTTAAGAATTGTTTTTCTTCGGCAGTAATTACTTGTTTAACAATATCTTTCTTTTCATGTAAATATGGATAGAAAGGCTCCATAATTTGAATAACAACATCTACTAATTCAGCCATAAATGGTTTATCAATACCTAATGATTTAGCATACTTAGAAGCTCTACGTAATACTCTACGTAATACATAACCTCTACCTTCATTTGATAATGTAGCACCATCAGCTACGGCAAATGTTACTGTTCTAACATGGTCAGCAATTACCTTAAATGCCATTTGACCATTATATTTAACACCTGAAATTTCTTCAGTCTTTTTAATAATTGGCATAAACAAGTCTGTGTCATAGTTTGTATCTACACCTTGCATTACACAACATAATCTTTCAAGTCCACAGCCTGTATCAATATTCTTAGAAGGTAATTCTTTATAATCTTCTCTTTTAACTCCTTCTTTAGAATTAAATTGAGAGAATACAATATTCCAAATCTCAATGAAACGATCATTTTCGATATCATTTTCGATTAATTCTTTACCTCTTTTATCATACTTTTCGCCTCTATCATAGAACATCTCAGTATCAGGACCACATGGACCTTCACCAATCTCCCAGAAATTTCCATCAAGAGGAATTAAATGATCTTCAGCAATACCATTTTCCATCCAGAATTTTTTAGCATCTAAATCCTTTGTATAATAAGTGATATATAACTTATTCTTATCAAAGCCAAACCACTTAGGATCAAATAATAATTCAACGGCAAACTTTATAGCCTCTGGCTTAAAGTAATCTCCAATTGAGAAATTACCTAGCATCTCAAAGAAAGTATGATGTCTTGCTGTCTTACCAACATTTTCAATATCGTTAGTACGAATACATTTTTGGGCATTCGTAATTCTTGGATTGTTTGGAACCATTGTACCATCAAAGTACTTCTTTAATGGTGTTACACCAGCGTTAGTCCAAAGTAGTGTTGGATCATTTACTGGTACTAAGGATGCAGATGGCTCTACACTGTGTCCCTTTGATTTAAAGAAATCTAACCACATTTGTCTAATTTCATATGACTTCATATTTTTCATAGACTATACCTCCATAGTGTCTAAAGACACTTAAACATTATAATTATATCAAAATGGTATATCAAGTTCAACAAAATTAATAAAACAAAACTATGTTTTAAATGAAAAAATGTAAATATTTTTCCCAATTTTTAAAATAATCTGTTTTTATAATTTCATGCTAAAATACACCAAAGAGGTAATACTATGAAATATATGAGTTATAAGACTTTCGCAAGCATAATTAAAGATATAAGAATAGAAAAAAGATATAAACAAAAAGATATGGCAAGAATATTACTAACTAGTAAATCTAGATACTG
>JAILGR010000229.1 GCA_024696565.1 Acholeplasmatales bacterium
ATTATATCATAATATTTTGTATTCAAAAAGATATTATTAAAATCTTTATAGAATAAAAATATAAAATATGCTACAATTTCACTTAGGAGATGATACTATGAAGCCACTTGCATATAGAATAAGACCTAAAAGTTTTGATGATATCGTTGGTCAAGACCATTTAGTAGGAAAAAAAGGGGTAATAACTAAAATGTTAGAAAATAAAACATTATTTTCTATGATTTTATATGGTCCTGCTGGATGTGGTAAAACATCTATAGCTTCAATAATTGAATCATATTATCCTATGTCTTCATTTTCATTTAACGCATCTGTTGACTCTAAGGCAAAATTAAAAGAAATTGCTGAATCTACAAAATTCTATGAAAATACTGTTTGTATAATTGATGAAATTCATAGAATGAAAAAGGATGTTCAAGATTTTCTTCTACCATATTTAGAAAATGGTTCTTTAATACTAGTAGGTCTTACAACAGAAAATCCATATAGAAGTATTAATCCTGCCATTCGTAGTAGATGTCATATTTATAGAATGAATGAGATTAACAAAAAAGATATCATTTTATTATTAGAAAAGACTATAAAAGATGAAAAATTAAAAGAAATGTCTCCTTCTATTTTAGAATATATAGCTAAAGCTTCTAGCTGTGAAATTAGAAGTGCACTTAATATGCTAGAGATTGCAAATATGCTAGATAAAGAAGATTTATCTTTAGATAATGTAAAAGAATTAATCGGAAAAAAAGCCTTCCAAATTGATGAAGAAGGCGAATATTATTATGATGTTACATCAGCAATGATTAAATCTATTAGAGGTTCAGATCCTAATGCTGCACTACATTATCTTGCAAGATTATTACAAACTGAAGATTTAGAATTTATTACAAGAAGATTACTATGCCTAACATATGAAGATATAGGGTTTGGTAATCCAAATATTGGTCCTAGAGTATACGCTGCTTGTCAAGCTGCCCTATCACTAGGATTACCTGAAGCAAGATTACCACTTGGCTATATAGTAGTAGATTTAGCTACTAGTCCAAAATCTAATTCTACTTATCTTGCGATAAATGAAGCTATTGCTGATTTAGATGATTTAACTTCAATGAAAATACCACCCCATATTCTAAATAAAGAATTAAAAAGTGGCAAATATGAATATAAATATCCTCATGATTATGAAAATGATTATTGTCATCAACAATATTTACCTGATGTATTAAAAGATAAAATATATTATAGACCTAAAGATACAAGTTCATATGAAAGAGCTATTAAAGAATATTTAGATTTCTTAAATAAATTAGAAGATAAAAAACGAGATTAAGCTGTAATCTCGTTTTTTTCATATCCTAAATCTTGTGTATCTAAGGCTTTATTAACTGAATCTAAATCAGTTGAAATCAATACTGGAATAATAATTGGACTTCTCTTAGCTTCTTTATAGATATAATGAGAAATCTCATTTTTTAAACCAATTTTATATTCACTCCAGTTAATGAATCTACCACATAAGAATTTTTCTGATGTTAAATAGAATATTTCCTTTATTTTAGAAATTAAAGATTCATTATCCTTAGTTGAAGTAAATCCTTTAGTTACTACTTCTGGTCCTAAAAGAATAGTTTTAGTTCTTGGATTAATGTTTGCGGTAATTAATATTACACCATCTTGAGCTAAAAGCTCTCTATCTCTCATTACAACATCGCCAACATCTTTAAATGCCTTACCATCAATTAAAACCTCTGATGCAGGTACATCACCTGTAATACCAATATATTTACCACCATCAAATGATAAAATATCACCATTATCTGGGATTAATATTTGTTCATCTGTATAACCAATACATTCAGCTACTATTCTTAAGGCATATTGATGTCTATATTCACCAATTACTGGAATAATATATTTAGGTTCTAAGATATTAATCATTTCTTTGATTTCTTCTCTATTAGCATTTATTTGTGGTAATAAGCTTGATGAAAATTCAATAACCTTACTTGTCGTATGATAAATAATGTCTAATGTCTTAGCAGCCATTTTTTCAGTACCAATAGTAGGTGGAGTTAATACCAATACAGTATCTTTTTTAGTTAAATGAATTAATCTATCTACACCTCTAGCCATTCTTTGTAGCATAAAGAATGGTTCATGTCTAGCACCTGTAACTAATACTACTAAATCCTTATCTTCATTAGTAACTGTGCCTTTTTCATCAATAAATCTAAGGTTAGCAAAGTTCTCTTCAGGAATATTCAAATATCCCATATTAATAGCTTCCATAACCATTTTTTGCGTTTTTCTACCAATTACTGCAATCTTTCTTTTATAATGAATCGCAATGTCACAAATTTGTTGAATACGTAAAATATCTGATGAATATAAAGAGAATATTAATCTATCAGAGCTTTGAGAAAATATATTTTTAATTCTTGTTTTAAACTCTAAAATTGTTCCTCTAGATTGTTCATTATTAGCACCTAAAGATTCAGTTAATAATGCAAGTACACCTTCTTTAGCAAATACAGCCAAAGATCTAAACATATGGGCATAATCTATCTTTGAATTTTGATCAAAGTTATAATTACTTGTATATATAATATAACCATCCTCTGCTTTTATAGCTACACCTAAGCTTTCAGGAAGATTATGAGATACCTCAAAGAATCTAACTACAATCTCTCCAAACTTTAGTGCTGTCTTTGGAGTTACTACTTCTAACTTAACACTAGAATAATCTGACTCAGAATCATCTAAGACATCCTTTAGTACGGCTAAAGTATACTTTGAACCATATATTCTTAAATCAGGTTTCTCTTTTAATAAATGAGACACTCCACCTATATGATCCATATGAGCATGGGATAAGAATAATCCTTGAATACGATCCTTATTCTCTTGTAGGTATGTTAAATCATTAACAATTACATCTACACCATAAGAATCTTGAGTAGGATATTTTGTACCGCAATCTAAAATAAAAATCATATCATTGACTTCAACGACATATAGATTCTTTCCATCTTCTTGTACTCCGCCTAAAGCAATAAAATTAATTTTACTCATAAATACAATAAGAAACTCCTTTCTTTAATTTTGAATCGATTATCATTAGTATAATTATACAATGAATTTATGAATTTAACAATAGCTAGCAAAACAAAAGGCACCAACAAAGTGCCTCTCATTTAAAAGATTACTTACCGAAATTAGAAACTCCAACTTCTACCACTAAACCCTTAGTTGCAGTGAATGCGTGATTAGCTAAATCTTCTCCCCACATACCTTTTTCTACTGCTTCCCAATCCTTAGCTGATAGAACCTTGAATTCTACTGTTGAATTAGCATCGAACTTCTTAGCAACTTCGAACTTTCCAGCCTCAGTAGCCTTTAATGCAACTGCATTCTTAGCATCCCATGCTCCTAGGTTAGCTGTATTACCTACAACATAAACCTTTTCAACATTTGCAGCAACCTTAATAGTAACTGTTACTTGTGCAGTAGCAGCCTTTGTTGTTGTTGTTTTTGTAGCCATGTGCAATCCCTCCTACTTAAAAGTATAAACATATTTGACTGTTATTAAAGATAGTAAACGTTTTACATTTTTACGACAAAACGCTTACAATATAAAAATGCTTTTTAAATCCTTACTTTTTTTACTTTTTTAGGTATGTTATAATTGTTTTGGTGATATAAATGGCGCTTAATTTTCCTACAAAAAAAAGAACAATACAACAAAAAATAGTCAATAAAGCCAACTTAGGTATGGATTTAGAGGCAATGATTAATGAATCTAACGAATATTATTTAGGAAATGATATTGCAGTAATTCATAAAAAACCTACTCCTATCCAAATTGTAAAAGTAGATTATCCTATGCGTAGTAAGGCTGTTATTACAGAAGCTTATTATAAAACACCTTCTACCACTGATTATAATGGTATATATAAAGGAAAATATATTGATTTTGAAGCAAAAGAAAATCATAATAAAACATCATTTCCTTTAGCAAATATCCATCCTCATCAAATGGAGCATTTAAAAAATATAATTAAACATGGTGGTATTGGCTTTTTAATTGTTGCTTGGAATACATATAACGAGTATTATCTATTACCTTTTGAAGTTGCATATGAATACTGGGAAGGGGCTAACGATGGAGAAAGAAAATCTATTCCTTATCAAACATTTAAAGAAAAAGCCTTTCCTATTAAGGAAGGCTATATTCCGAGATTAAATTATTTAAAAACAGTTGATGAAGTATTCTTTAAGTAGAATACTTTTTATTTTACGTTAAATGTAATATCTTGACCAAAGGTCTTAACATAATCTTTGTGAATCTTTTTATTATCAGCAATTACTTTACTTAAATTAGCTTTTAATTCACCTTCTTCATAAGCTTCAGACATTTCATCAGTAAATACATCCTTTTTAATAAATGGATATACTGTTTGTTTCTTTTGGAAATCCTGACCAATTCGCTTACGAATATCATAATAATATTCAGAAATCTTAGTATACATATCTTCTGGATATTCTATATCTTGGAATTTAGGCATTGCTTCTGCATATGCTTTCTTAAATCCTTCGTAATTATTTTCGTAATAATATACTTTTAATTTTTCATAAATATCTTGTTCTTCTTTAGGTGCTAAAGCATGAACTACAGGGTGATGTAATTTAATAAATTCTACATATTCTTTTTCAAATTCTGCTGTAACTTCAGGAGCAACTTTTTTATTATAATCATTAACTTTAACAGCAATACGATGCTTAGTATCCGCGTTAGCTAATTCTTGTTTATAACCAGCTTCAAAATCAGATAAGATTTTAGGTAAAACAGAATCTTGTCCTTCATTATGAGCTTGAATACTTCTCGCCATAAGTCCATTTTCAACCTCGTAATAACGAACCTTTTGTAATAGATCAAAGAAGCGAGCATTATATTTATAATCTAGTAAAATATTATCTTTAATAAACTTCTCATAATTATAAATAATTAATGCAAATTCATTTTTTAATTCTTCAAATTCTTGTTTATTCATAAATCCTCCTATGCTACGCCTAATACTGTAAAGAATAAAAAGGCCGCTAATCCATAATAAATTAATAAAGCTGTAACATCATTTATTGTTGTAATAAATGGCCCTGAAGCAACTGCTGGGTCAATCTTCATTTTGTAAAAGATAATTGGAATAATAGAACCAACTAATGAAGATACAGTCATAGCTACTAACAATGCTATACCAACAATACTAGATGCAGAAATGGCTTGAACTACATTATATTCATCACCATTAACGACACCTTTTTTGAAAATAAATAAATATAACATTACAAAGCCAAATGAAATTGTGGCTAAAATAACACCATTTAATACACCTGTTAAGAATTCCTTCAAAATAGTTCTGGCAATCTTTTTACCAGTAACATCATTTGTTGAAATCATACGAATAGTTACTGATAGTGATTGTGTACCTGCATTACCAGCCATATCTAGTACTAAAGTTTGGAAGAATGCAATAATCGCAAGTACTGCAACTACATTTTCAAAATTCGCCATAGTAAAAGATATTAACAAGTCTAGGACTAATAAGACTGCTAACCAAGGGATACGTTTTTTAACTGACTTAAATGGAGATTCATCCAAATCTTCTTCTTCAGTTAAACCACCGAGTTTAGCATAATCTTCACCCATCTCTTCGTCCATTGCTTCTTGAACGTCATCATGGGTAATAGCACCAATTAATCTATCTTGATCATCCAAAATCGGATATGAAGGTAAGGCATATTCTCTCATTTCTGCCAAACAATCCTCTACTTTATCAGTAGCATGGAATGATGGATAGTTTTGTTTTACTATTGTGCCTAAATCAATACCTTCTCTTGCAATAATCAAATCACGAAGTTCAATAACTCCAACTAACTTATCTTGAACATCAACGACATAAATATTTGAAACATTATCATTTTCAGCAGCTTCAGCTACAACACGTTTCATTGCTGTTTTAACTGAGTTAGTAACCAAAATTGAAATATAGTTATTGGTCATTTTTGAACCAATTTCATCATCATCATATTTTAAGATGTCTTGGATATCTTCTTTAGCTTCAGGATCCATTAAATTAACGATTTCTTTTCTGTCGTCTTCATCTAGTTCCTCTAAGACATCAATCGCATCATCGGCATCCATTTTTTCGATGACATCAGCAGCTTCTTCTGGTTCCATTGATGAGATTTGTTCAGAAATATCTTCTGAATATAATAATACATCACCGAATACTTCGTCACCTAATATTCTATGTAACTCATCTCTTTGGTTATCATCAAGATCATCTAACATATCTGCGATATCATTTTCATGATATTGCATTAACTCATTTTTCTTGTCTTCATCAGATAAGGATGTGGACATTAATATTTGTTTTAATTGTTCTACATATTCTTTATCAACCATGTTTCCATCCTCCTTTTCACTCTATGATATTTTATCACAATTTATATATATAAATAAAGAGAAAACAAGAAAAAAATATTTTGAAATTAATTTAAAAATATCTTGATTTGACTCTATTCTTGTTATATAATAAATGAGCGTTTTGAAAACGTATAGTTCTGCTGGTAGCTCAGCTGGATAGAGCAACGGCCTTCTAAGCCGTGGGTCGAAGGTTCGAATCCTTTCCGGCAGGCCATTTAGAAATTCAAGCACTCAATTGAGTGCTTTTTTTCTTTTATTTGACAAACAACAAAAATAAGATTACTATAAAAAATAGTTATTTAACAAGATAGAGGTTTATATGAAATTTGAAGAATACGCAGAAAATATAGGCTTTACTTTAGATAATAAAGTATATCAAAGAGATATTAAAGGATACAAAATATATTTAAAAAATTATCAATACATGATTTTATCAGTTCCTTCTTTCTTTATTCCCCTTGATAAGGAATTAACTAAAGAGGAAATAAAGATTTTACAGGATGCAGCTTATGCTAATGCTTGTTTTAAAGGGACTACCACAACTAAAGGAGATACTTTAATTGTTACATTACCTGAGGGTAATAAATTAAAAGAGGAAAAACAAAAAATAATGGATGAAATTCTAAATAATGTTATTAAAACATTAGAAGAGGATAATTATAAGCCACTTTCTGTTTGTCCTATTTGTAAAAATGAAGCTTCATATTCTTCATTTGGTGATAGTTTTATCCCCATTCATGAAGAATGTAAAAATAATTATTTAAATCAATTAAAAGAAAAAGCAAATAATCAAAAAGGATTTAAATTATCTTATTTATTTGCAATCATTTTAGCAATATTAGGTACATCTTTAGGATTATTAACAGCTTTTTTATTAGCATTTTTTAATAAAGATTATTTTACAGGTTTAATTGCCTTAGGTCCTATTTTAGGTGCTACTTCTACATTATTAGCTAAAGCACCTAAACAAAAGGTTTTAGATATCATTATAGGATCTATTATTTGTCTTATGGTTTTAGGTATGGTTTTATTTACCATTTTATATATACCAAGTCAAACTGAAGTATCTATTCAATCATACATTATTGATAATGGCGCTATTGGATTAAGAAAAATAATCTTTGGCTCAATATTATCTTTAGCAGGTTTTGGTATTTTAAAATTCTTATCAAAATTCAAAATTAATTATCAAGAAGAATTAAAAAAGTTCGATTAATTGAATCGAACTTTTTATTTCTTTTTAGGTTCTTCTTTTTTATATAAAAGAATAAAAAAAATAAATTCAATTATACTAAATGCTAGCATAACAAGAATTACTATAAAAGAATATTGCTCATATTATTCTGGTAAGAAAAAACCAAATATACCAAAACCAATAAAGAATAATG
>JAILGR010000235.1 GCA_024696565.1 Acholeplasmatales bacterium
AAATTATTATAACTACTAATTTAGAATCAAAAGGCTATATAGATTTGACTTTAGATGTTTTAAAAACATTTGGTATAGATATTATTAATAATGATTATAAAGAATTCATTATTAAAGGTAATCAAGAATATATGCCTCATGATTACAATGTTGAGGGGGATTTCTCTCAAGCCGCATTCTTTTTAGTTGCTAACTGCTTAGGAGCTAATTTCAATTTAAGAATGATGGATATGAATTCTCATCAAGGAGATAAAAAAATATTAAAAGATTTAGAAGATTTCGGGGCAAATATTACATATAAAGATTCTATATTATCATGTAATGCAAATGAGTTAAAAGGTTCAACTATTGATTTTTCTCAGTCTCCAGATTTAGGACCAGCATTAACTGTTTTAGCCGCTTTATCTAATGGAAGGAGCGATTTTATAAACGCATCTAGATTACGTATTAAAGAATGCGATAGAATCACTTGTATGAAAAATGAATTAGAAAAACTTGGGGCTATAATAGAAGAATTACCTGATGGTATGATTATTTATGGAGTTAATAGTTTACATGGTGGAATTGTTGATTCATGTAATGATCATAGAGTAGCTATGGCTATTGCAATGGCAAGCTTAAAATGTGATGGTGAAATTAAGATTTTAAATGCTTCTTGTGTTTCTAAATCATTTCCACATTTTTGGAAGGTTTTTGAAAGTCTTGGAGGTGTATTAGAATATGAAGAGTAAATTAGAAGAAGCCAGAGAGATTATTAATGAAGTTGATAAAGAAATGATTTCTTTATTTATTAAACGTATGGCCGCTATTAGAATGGTAGCTGAATATAAAAGTGAAAATAATATTGCTATTGTAGATAATAAAAGAGAAGAAGTTGTTAAAGAGAAGAATCTTGAATTATTATCTAATAAGCAATTAGAAAAATATTATTTAGTATTTTTAGAAGGAGTTTTAAATTCTTCTAAAACATATCAAAAGGATTTTTTAGATCAAAGAAAGAAGTGATTAAATGAACCATATTGGTAGATTATTTCAAATAAATATTTATGGTGAAAGTCATGGATTGGGTTGTGGAATATTACTTGATGGTGTAAAGCCTGGTATTCCACTTTCTGAGGCTGATTTTGAATTAGATTTAACAAGAAGAAAGGCAGGAGCACTAGGAACTACTCCAAGAAAAGAATTAGATCAAGTTCATATTGTCTCTGGGGTAATGAATGGATTTACTACAGGAGCGCCAATATTACTTTCTTTTGAAAATAATAATACAATTAGTAAAGATTATTCTAACTTAATAGATCATCCACGTCCAAGTCATGCTGATTATACAGCTCATATTAAATATGATGGTTTTAATGATTATAGAGGTGGAGGTCATTTTTCTGGTAGATTAACACTTGGGCTTGTTGCTGCTGGAGTTGTGGCTAAAAAGATGTTAAATGGAGTAAGTTTTGAAACTAAGATTACTAATTTAAATGGTTGTTTAGATGAATCTAAATTTCAATCTATTTTAAAAGATGCTGTTAGTAAAAAAGAATCTGTAGGTGGGGTTGTTAGTTTGGTTGCTAAGGGCGTACCTGTAGGTTTAGGTGAACCATTCTTTGATTCTTTAGAATCTACCATCTCTCATCTAATGTTTTCAGTAGGTGGGGTAAAAGGAATAGAATTTGGTTTAGGATTTGCTGGAGCAAATCTATATGGTAGTGAATTTAATGATCCAATTATTGATTTTAATGGAAAAACTAAAACCAATAATAATGGTGGAATAAATGGTGGTATCTCTAATGGTAATCCAATTGAGGTAAAAGTATTTGTTAAACCTACACCTTCAGTTGGGGTTAAACAAGATACATTTAATTTTAGAAATGATCAAGTAGAACCATTAGTTATTGAAGGAAGACATGATGCAGCAATTATATTAAGAGTAATGGTTGTTTTAGAGTCATGTCTTGCTATTGCTTTAGCTGATGCTAAACTTATTAGAGATGCTTATAAAAAATAATTCTTTGAAGAATTCGTTTTCAAGGAAAAATTTTTATAGAAATAAAAATAAAATGGGAAGGTTTATGTTATAATATTTAAAACATTTTGAAAGGGGAATTTATATGTATAAGATTGTAAGAAAAAAACAACTAAACCCAGCAATTTATATGATGGATATTGAAGCACCACTTGTTGCTAAAAGTGCATTACCTGGACAATTTATTATTGTTCGTAATACAGAGTATGGTGAAAGAATTCCATTAACTGTTGCAGATATAAATAAAGAAGAAGGAACAGTTACTATTGTGTTCCAAACAGTAGGAGCTTCAACTATGGAGCTTGCTCAATTTGAAGAAGGCGAATGTATTGCATCTTTTGTTGGTCCATTAGGTAAGCCATCTGACTTATGTACAGAACCAAAAGAAGTTGTTAAAGAAAAGAAAGTTATTTTTATTGCTGGTGGTGTAGGTACTGCCCCAGTTTATCCTCAAGTTAAGTGGATGAAGGAAAATGGATATCAATGTGACGTAATTATGGGCGCTAGAAATAAGGACTTATTAATTATGGAAGATATGATGAGAGAAGTTGCTACTAATCTATATGTATGTACTGATGATGGTTCATATGGATTTGCTGGTAATGTTACAAAATGTTTAGAAGATTTAGTAAAGAATCAAGGTAAAGTTTATAATCATGCAGTTGTAATTGGACCTATGATAATGATGAAGTTTGCTTGTTTAATGACTAAGCAATTAAATATTCCTACGATTGTATCTTTAAACCCTATTATGGTTGATGGTACTGGTATGTGTGGCGCATGCCGTGTTATTGTTGGAAATGAAGTTAAGTTTGCTTGTGTAGATGGTCCTGAATTCGATGGTCATTTAGTTGATTTTGACCAAGCTATGCGTCGTCAAAATATCTATAAGACAGAAGAAGGTAAAAAGAAATTAGCCTTTGAAGAAGGAAAAACACATCATGGTGGATGTGGAAATTGTAAGGAGGACAAATAATATGGCGTTAAATCCAGTACGTGTCCCTATTAAGGAACAAGATCCAAAGAAAAGAGCTCATAATTTTGATGAAGTATGTTTAGGTTATAATGAAGAAGAAGCTGTTTTAGAAGCTAGTAGATGTCTTCATTGTAAAAATCCCCAATGTGTTTTAGGATGTCCTGTAAATGTTAATATTCCTGAATTTATTTATCATTTAAAGGAAAAGGATTTTGAAGGTGCAGCTAAAGAAATTGCTAAATTTAGTGCTCTACCTGCAGTATGTGGTCGTGTATGTCCTCAAGAAAAACAATGCGAGGCTAGATGTGTTGTTGGTAAAAAAGGTGATGCAATATCTATTGGTAAGCTTGAAAGATTTACAGCAGACTATGCTAGAGAACATGGATATAAATTAGCTGAACCTGTTAGTCCTAATGGTAAGAAGGTAGCTGTTATTGGTGCTGGTCCTTCAGGATTAACTTGTGCAGGTGAACTTGCAAAGAAGGGTTATAAGGTTACTATTTATGAAGCATTACATAAAGCTGGTGGTGTATTAGTATATGGTATTCCTGAATTCCGTTTGCCAAAAGAAAAAGTAGTAGCTGCTGAAGTTAAAAACGTTCAAGATTTAGGCGTTGAAATTGTCACTGATGTAATCATTGGAAAAACTGTAACTATTGATCAATTATTTGATGAATATGGCTATGATGCTGTATATATAGGCTCTGGTGCAGGTTTACCTAAATTCATGGGTATACCTGGTGAAACAGCAAATCAATGTTTATCTGCAAATGAATTCTTAACAAGAGTTAATTTGATGAGAGCATTTGATGATAATTATGATACTCCAGTTCAAGTTGGTAAGAAAGTTGCAGTAGTTGGTGGTGGAAACGTAGCTATGGATGCTGTTCGTACTGCCTTAAGACTTGGGGCAGAGGCTTCTATAGTTTATCGTAGATCTGAAGAAGAATTACCTGCTCGTGTTGAAGAAGTTCATCATGCTAAAGAAGAAGGAGTTAAGTTTGAATTATTAACTAATCCTACTGAAATCTTAGTTGATGAAAAAGGTAATGTTACTGGTATGAAATGTATCCGTATGGAGCTTGGTGAACCTGATGCTTCAGGAAGAAGAAGTCCAGTAGAAATTCCTAATTCAGAATTTATTATGGATGTAGATATGGTTATTATGTCACTTGGTACATCTCCTAACCCATTAATTAGTCAAACAACTAAGGGGCTTGAAATTAATAAGAGAAGATGTATTGTAGCTGATGAAGAAACTGGTTTAACTACAAGAGAAAATGTATATGCTGGTGGCGATGCCGTTACAGGTGCTGCTACAGTTATTCTAGCTATGGGTGCTGGTAAGAAGGCAGCTAAAGCTATTGATGAAAAATTATCTAATAAGTAAAATAAAAAGGCACATCCAAATAAAATGAACTGAGTCTTGTCAAGTAGACAGTTGATTTTTAAAAATAATTAAATAAGATTTGAAGGAATTTGGGCATAATACCTATATTGATTAGGTGTTGTGCCCAATTTCTTTTGTAATCTCCAAT
>JAILGR010000240.1 GCA_024696565.1 Acholeplasmatales bacterium
ACCTGAAGCTGAATTAAATGGTGAAATGGGCGATAATAGAGTAGGCTTACACGCAAGACTTATGAGTCAAGCCATGAGAACTATGACAGGCTTAATTTCTAAAACTAAGTGTGTTGCTATTTTCATTAACCAAATTCGTGAGAAGGTTGGTGTAATGTTTGGTAATCCAGAAACTACTACAGGCGGTAGAGCGTTAAAGTTCTTTGCATCAGTTCGTATGGAAATCCGTAAGGCAGAGGCTATTAAGGATGGTACACAAGTAATTGGTAACCGTACAAACATTAAAGTTGTAAAGAATAAGGTAGCACCTCCATTTAAGACAGCTGAGGTAGATATCATTTATGGTAAGGGTATCTCTAAGACTGGTGAGATTGTGGATATGGCTGTAGATGCAGATATTATTCATAAATCTGGAGCTTGGTTTTCTTATGAAGGAAATAAGATTGGTCAGGGTAGAGAAAACGCAAAGGATTTCTTAGAGGCTAATCCAGAATTATGTAAAGAAATTGAAGATAAAGTAAGAAGTTTATAGGAATTTTGGTGGGTATTTGATACTCACCTTTTTCTTTTTTAGGTACCTATTTTCTTGTTGACTTTAAAATATAGTTTTAGTATAATGGAGTAGCATACTTGGTAAAGAAGTCGACGTACTCAAGAGGCTAAAGAGGCTTCCCTGCTAAGGAAGTAGGCTGGGTAACTGGTGCGAGGGTTCGAATCCCTCCGTCGACGCCACTAGAAATAATTCATGGCATATCTTGAAAAAGTATGCCATTTTTATTTTCCTTTTTATATAAAAAGGTTATAATATAAGAGTATTCTAACGTTACATTTTTAAGGAGGATAAAAAATGAATACATTATTAAAAAAAGCATTAGCTGAATGCTTCGGTACTTGTGTGCTTGTGTTTGTTGCATGTGGCGTTGCTGTTGCTACAGGTTGTGACTTAGTTGGTACAGCATTAGCATTTGGTTTAGTAATTATTGCTATGGCATATTGCATTGGTAATATCTCAGGTTGTCATATTAATCCTGCAGTTTCATTAGCAATGGCTATTAGAAAAGAAATTACTTGGAAAGAATTCTGCGTTTATGTATTAAGCCAAGTAGTTGGTGCATTCTTAGGATCTTTATTATTAGCTTTATGCTTAAGAGGTCATTTTGAAGCATTAGGTGGAAATGCAATTCAACCTGCATTACAAAATGGTAATGAATTAGATGCTTGGTCTTATATTAGTGCTTTCTTAGTAGAAGTATTATTAACATTAATCTTTGTATTTGCAATTATTGGTGTTACTGATAAGAAATTTGGTAATGGTAAGCTTGGCGGCTTAGTTATTGGCTTAACATTAGTATTAGTTCACTTATTAGGCTTAAGATTAACTGGTACATCTGTTAACCCTGCTAGATCATTAGCTCCTGCTGTTTTACAAGCATTTACTGGTAATACTACAAGCTTATCTCAAATCTGGATTTGGATTTTAGCTCCTCTTGCTGGTGGTGCATTAGCTGCAGTTTTATATTCATTATTCTTCAAAAAGAATGAAGAAGCAAAAGAAGAACCAAAAGAGGAAGAATAATAATTATGAATTATTAGGCCCAACAAAAGTGTTGGGTCTTTTTTTAAAAACTTTGTTATTCAAATGGATAGTTTCTGTTGACAACTTTTTATAAAATGATATAATAAAATCCATACTAATACTGAGTTATAGGTTTTTTTGAATATATATTTTTGCTTATAAATCATTATTAAAATAATTTTATAGAGGAAGGTGTTTTTTTTTATGAAAGAAGAACTTTTAGTTCTAATGCTCGTAATTATTGCTACCTTGATTACCATTTTATATGTATTTTTCTTATTCCATAAGGTATCAAGAATCAAAATTACGAATGAAAAAGCGGATGAAATACATAAGTATATTCATAAGGGGGCTATGACTTTCTTAGTAAGAGAATATAAGATTATTATTCCGTTTATTATTGGTGTAGGAATTTTATTAGCTTGCTTAGGATTCATTCCTGCATTACAAAATGCTGAGGCTGTTGGGTGGAAGCCTGCAATTTGTTTCGTTATTGGTGCTTTATTCTCAGCTGCTGCTGGTTGGATTGGTATGTTTGTTGCTACAAAGGCCAATGCAAGAACAGCTGTTAAGGCTAAAGATGAAGGACTTCCTTCAGCTTTAAGAGTAGCATTCTCTGGTGGATCTGTATTAGGTCTTGCCGTAGTAGGCTTTGGTTTATTTGGTTTAGCTGCTATTTTCATTATTGCATTTGCAATTACTAATAGCTTTGATGAGCCAATCAAGATTTTAGCTGGTTATTCATTAGGATGTTCATTAATCGCATTATTTAGCCGTGTTGGTGGTGGTATCTATACAAAGGCAGCCGATGTTGGTGCTGACTTAGTTGGTAAGGTTGAAACTAATTTACCTGAAGATGATCCAAGAAACCCTGCAACAATTGCTGATAATGTTGGTGATAACGTTGGTGATATCGCTGGTATGGGTTCGGATTTAACAGAATCTTATGTTGGTTCTATTATTTCATGTTTAACTATGGCATTCTTAACTTATGCTAATGGTTCTTATGCTGGATTCACTACTAGACATATTTTATTCCCAGTATTAATTTGTGGTATTGGTGCTATTGCTGCTGTATTATCTGTTATTTTCTTTAGATTAAGAAAATGGAATAATCCACATAAGGCACTTAATATTGCTACTTATGTAGCTACTGGTATTGTTTTAATTGCTGCTGTATTACTTGCTACTTTATATGTAGGTGATTGGAAGGTTATGATGCCTATCGCTGCTGGTTTAGCTTCTGGTATAGGTGTTGGTTTCATTGCTGAAATTTATACTTCATCTGATTATAAAGAAGTTAAGAGAATTGCTGAAGAATCAAAGACTGGTCATGCAACAAATATCATTGCTGGTTTAGGCTCTGGTATGAAGTCTACTGGTTTAACTATCGCCGTATTAGCTTTAGCTATCGGTGTTGCATTCTTCTTTGGTGGTGGATATGGTATTGCTTTAGCTGCTGTAGGTATGCTATCTACTGCAGGTATTACAGTATCTGTTGATGGTTATGGTCCTATTTCTGATAATGCTGGTGGTATTGCTCAAATGGCTGAATTACCAGAAGATGTAAGACATATTACTGACCACTTAGATTCAGTTGGTAATACAACTGCTGCAATCGGTAAAGGTTTCTGTATTGGTTCTGCTACATTAACTTCATTAGCATTCATTGTTTCATTCATTGAAGCTTATAAGGTATATGATCCAACATTCTTAATTAGCTTAGCTGATCCACAAGTATTAATTGGTATGTTAATTGGTGCAATGCTTCCATATTTATTCAGTGCATTAACTATTTCATCAGTTGGTAAAGCTGCAAATAAGATGGTAGAAGAAATTCGTGATCAATTTGCTCAACATCCTGGTATTCTAGATGGTTCATACATTCCTGATTATAACCGTTGTATTGATATTTCTACTAAGGCTTCATTAAGAGAAATGGTATTGCCTGCTGTTATCGCAGTAGTATCTCCAATTATTGGTGGTGTAATTTTAGGCGCTAAAGGTTTAGGTGGTATCTTAATCGGTGGTTTAGTATCTGCAATCATGTTAGCTGTATTTATGGCTAATGCTGGTGGTGCTTGGGATAACGCTAAGAAGTATGTTGAAGAAGGTAACTTTGGTGGTAAGGGTTCTGAAACTCACCATGCTGCAGTTACTGGTGATACTGTTGGTGACCCATTAAAGGATACTGCAGGTCCAGCTATGGATATCTTAATTAAACTTATGTCAGTTATTTCTTTAATCTTAGTTCCTGTACTTGCTAATATGACATGTCTATGGGACTGGATTGTAAGTATGTTAAGTAGATAATTGTAAAACTCCACTTTTGTGGGGTTTTTCTTTTTCTTGTTTTCAAGTATAATGTAGTAAGAGGTGTTTCATATGGAATATTCATTTACAGCTGTTGAAAATCTATTTATAGTTAATTTGGATGATAATTCATATCTATTAGATACTGCTTCTCCAGTTAGCTATTCTAAAAATAGTAAAATCATTATTAATGGGAATAAATATTTAACAACTAAACCAGTTGTTTT
>JAILGR010000010.1 GCA_024696565.1 Acholeplasmatales bacterium
TAGATGAAATATTAGAACAAAATAAAGTTGAAATAGAGGAAATATAATCAATTTCCTCTTTTATTTTTATAAAAAATAATATTATAAAAAAATTAAAATAAAAGTTGTTATAAAAACAATGTTTTTCTTTGACTTGTAACAATTATTATTATATAATAATAAAATGGAAATTGTTTTTGTATGGAGGATTATATGCAAAAGATAACATTAGAAGAATTAGTTGCCTTTTTAAAGGAACAAGGCTTTGTATTTCAAGGCTCAGAGATTTATGGAGGTTTAGCTAATGCTTGGGACTATGGTCCACTTGGAGTTGAATTAAAGAATAATATTAAACAAGCTTGGTGGAATAAGTTTGTTAAACAAAATAAATATAACGTAGGATTAGATGCTGCAATCTTAATGAATAAAGAAGTATGGGTTGCATCTGGACATATTGGATCATTTTCTGACCCATTAGTTGATTGTAAGAAGTGTCATTCAAGATTTAGAGCTGATAAATTAATTGAAGACTTTACACGTGGTGAAATTACAGGAGATGGTATGTCTAATCAAGAATTAACTAAGTTCTTATTAGATAACAAAATTAAGTGTCCTACATGTGGAGCATTAGATTATACTGATATTCGTCAATTTAATTTAATGTTTAAAACTCATATGGGTGTAATTGAAGATGCAAAGGCTGAAGTATATTTAAGACCTGAAACAGCACAAGGTATTTTCGTAAACTTTAAAAATATCCAAAGAACAACAAGAAGAAAATTACCATTTGGTGTAGGTCAAATTGGTAAATCATTTAGAAATGAAATTACACCAGGTAACTTCATTTTTAGAACAAGAGAATTCGAACAAATGGAGCTTGAATTCTTCTGTAAGCCAGGTACTGAAATTGACTGGTTTAATTATTGGAGAAGCTATTGTATGGATTTCTTAAAGTCTATTGGTGTAGATGGAGAGAAATTAAGATATAGAGATCATGAAAAGGAAGAATTATCTTTCTATTCTAATGCAACAACAGATATCGAATTTGATTTCCCATGGGGATTTGGTGAATTATGGGGTATTGCATCTCGTACAAGCTATGACTTAAATGCTCATCAAACTCATTCTGGTGAAAACTTAGAATATCTTGATCCTGAAACAAACCAAAAATATATTCCATATGTTGTTGAACCATCTGTTGGTGTTGAACGTATGTTATTATCTGTATTATTTAGTGCTTATGATGTAGAAGACTTATCTAAAGATGGTAAGACTGATTCAAGAGTAGTTTTAAGATTACATCCTGCCCTAGCACCTTATAAGGTTGCAATCTTACCTTTACGTAAGAATTTGCATGCAGATAAAGCAAATGAAGTATTTGACTTATTAAGTCCATATTTCGCTTGTACATATGATGAAACTGCAAACATTGGTAAACGTTATAGAAGACAAGATGCTATTGGTACACCATTTTGTATTACTGTAGATGATGAAACAGTTAATAATAATACTGTTACAATTCGTTTTAGAGACAATATGGAACAAATCACATTACCTTTAGATGAGGTTAGTGATTATATCTTAAAGAGCATTAAATTATAATAAGGAGGTTTTACTGTGCAAAATAATTATGATGATACTGAAAAAATTATAGAAGCCACTGATATTGTTGCCCTTGTTTCTAAGTACGTCAAATTAGAAAAGCATGGTAAAAATTATAAAGGATTATGTCCCTTCCATCAAGAAGATACACCATCCTTTGTAGTATCCCCTGATAAAAAGCTTGCCCATTGCTTTGGCTGTGGTGGGGGTGGAAACCCAATTAACTTTTTGATGCAAATCGAAAATGTAGATTTTCCTAAAGCCTTAGAAATGCTAGCTTCATTTAATGGTATAGAATTAAAAAATCAAAGTCCAAAAAAGAAAGTAGAAGACAATAATTTAAAATATTATAAAATTATGCAAGTAGCTTCTGATTTTTATAAAAAATATATGGACTCTACTAATGATGGCAAAATAGCTTATAAATACTTAGAACAAAGAGGATTAGATAAAGCTATTATTGATACATTTCAAATTGGATTAGCTCCTGATATAGGAAATACTTTATATCAGGTATTAAAAGATTCTGATTTTTTAGAATTAGATATGGCTGATTGTAGCTTAATTGAAAAAGGTAAGAATGATTATTATGATTTATTCTCTAATCGTATTATGTTTCCAATTAAGGATATTGATGGTCATGTAGTAGCTTTTTCTGGAAGAATTTATAAAGAAGAAGATTTAAAAAATAAGAATCAAGCTAAATATATGAATTCAAGGGAAACTAAGATTTTCCATAAAGGTGAGGTCTTATTTAACCTTAATTTAGCTAAACCATTTATCATGAAAAGAAAAAGAGTTATCTTACATGAAGGTCAAATGGATGTCATTGCATCATATAGAGCTTCTATGGAAGAGGCAGTTTGTACAATGGGTACAGCCTTAACTGATTATCATGTAAAGATGCTTTCTCGTATTACTAATAATGTAGTAATTTGTTACGATAATGATAAAGCTGGTATAGAAGCATCTAAAAAAGCAATTAGATTATTTAGAAATCATAATTTTAATATTCATTTAGTAATCTTAGATTTAACTAAAGATTCAGATGAATATGTTAATAAATATGGCATTGATGCTTATTATGAATATTTTAATTCTAATTTATTAGATGCAAATAGTTATTTATATCAAGTTGCCCTAATGGGTAAGAATTTATCAGATTCAACAGTTAAAGAAAGTGTAAAAGATGAAGTCTTTAGTATTTTACTTGAGATGGAATCTAATACTATTCAATCTGATTATTTAAGATTACTTGCTAAAGATTTAAATACTTCACTTGAAGCATTAACTAAGGATTTTAATGATTACCAAAACACTCATTATAAACAAAGTGTTGAAACAATTAATTATCCTACATTTATTGAAGAAGTTCCATATCCTATTTCAATACCAAAGCAAGAATTCAATTTATGTGAAATTAGATTATTTTTATTTGCTAGGGCCGATAAGTCTTATGCAATGGAAATAGATAGAAGAATTCAAGAATATATGTCTGGTTTCTCTAAACCAATGCAAAAGTTATGGATATTACTAGTCAATAGTTTTTATGATAACTATAGTACCTTCGATGAAGGGGCATTTATAAAAATGCTAGATGAAGAAGAAGCTAGATTCTATCTTGATTTAGTTGCTTATGCCAATCAAGGTAAAGATAAAACCCCATATACTGAACAAAGTATTATGGATTCAATTGAAAAATTAAAAGTATTATCTAAAAAAAGCGATAATGTCTTTTTAGATAAAAGAATTCAAACATCAAATAGCCAAAGTGAAATCACTGAGCTAATTAATGAAAAGATTAGAAATAAAAGAAAACAAAACGAGCTTAACAAAAACAGGAGGAAATAAAGATGGATTTTGAATTAGCAGTTAAAGAATTAACAGAGCTTGCCAAGGAAAATGGTAATTCATTACAACAAGCTGATCTTTTAAAGTATTGTGAAATAGATAGTGCGGATTATGATAAGCTTTATAATACATTATCAGATGAGTTTGAAATAATTGAACCTTCAGATAGTTTAGATGATGGTTTAGATATTTCTGAACCAAATTTAGCTGATGTTGAAGAAATTGATATTTCTACATATGACCAACTTCCTGCCAATTTAAAGGTTGATGACCCTGTCCGTATGTATTTAAAGGAAATTGGTAAAATTCCACTACTTAGTTTAGATGAAGAAACTGAATTAGCTAATCAAGTAATTGAAGGTAGAGCTGCTAAAGAAAGATTAGAAGAAATTGAAAAGGATGACCAAAATACTGTTCCAATTGAAGAATATAATGAATTACAAGAAATTTCTGAAAAGGCTGATTTAGCTAAAGATAAGCTTGTTAATGCTAACTTAAGATTAGTAGTATCAATTGCGAAAAGATATTTATCTCGTGGTTTACAATTCCTAGATTTAATTCAAGAAGGAAATATGGGATTAATTAAAGCTGTTGATAAATTTGATCCATCTAAGGGATTTAAGTTCTCTACATATGCAACATGGTGGATTCGTCAAGCTATCACAAGAGCAGTAGCTGACCAAGCTAGAACTATTCGTATTCCAGTTCATATGGTAGAAACTATTAATAAATTAGTTCGTGTACAAAGACAATTAGTTCAAGAATTATCTAGAGAACCATCTCCTGAAGAAGTTGCTGAAAGAATGGAAATCTCTGTTGAGAAGGTTCAACAAATTCAACGTATTGCTCAAGAGCCAATATCTTTAGAGTCTCCTGTTGGTGAAGAAGAAGATTCATCTTTAGGTGATTTCGTATTTGATCCACATGCTCTAGATCCATATGAGTATACAGCAAAGATGAAATTACGTGAGGAACTAGATTCTGTTTTAGCAACTCTAACTGAAAGAGAAGAAAGAGTACTTAGATTACGTTTTGGCTTAATCGATGGTAGACAAAGAACTCTAGAAGAAGTTGGTAAAGAATTTAATGTAACTCGTGAGCGTATTAGACAAATTGAGGCCAAAGCCTTAAGAAAGTTAAAGCATCCTTCTCGCAGTAAAAAATTAAAGGATTTCATGATTAAGCATTAATGAATAGAATAGATTTAATCGCAAGCTTAGCTAAGGATTCTAACACGCTGTTAGATGTAGGATGCGATCATGCTTATGTTTTAATTAAGGCATTACTTGATTATGGTTGTAAAATGGGAATTGCTGCTGATATTAATATAGGTCCTTTAAATAGTGCGTTACAAAATATTAAGAATAAGAATTTAGAATCAAGAATAAAAATAGTTCAAAGTGATGGACTAAAAAATATAGTTGATGACTTTGATACTGTAATTATTGCTGGTATGGGCGGCAATTTAATAAAGAGTATAATCTTAGATTCCATAGATAAATTAAATAATAAAAAGTTAATCTTAGAACCAAATAATGATAGACCTTTGGTTAGAGAATGCTTAATAAATAATGGGTTTAAAATCATTGATGAGTATGCTATTTATGATATGAATAAGTATTATGAGGTCATGGTTTTACAAAAGGGCTCTTGCAATTATTCTGATTTTGAGGTAAAATTTGGTCCTATACTCTTGAAAAAAAGAATGCCTGATTTCCTTAAATTTTATGAAAATAAGGCTAAATTATTAGAAAAGATTATTAGGGAAGTTACTTCTTTAGATATAAAAGAAGAAAAAGAAAAAGAATTATTTGAAATTAATAAATATATATTAAATTCTTAATAATTAATCTTTTTAAAGGAGGGTCTATGGAAAAAGAATTATTTAAAGATATTGAAGAATATGACACAATTGTTATATTTCGTCATGATAAACCAGACCTTGATGCTTTAGGTTCCCAAGTAGGTTTATATTATATTTTAAAAGAGAATTATCCAAATAAAAAAGTATATATGGTTGGAGATGGCTCTTTAAAATATGGCTTCATTGGTAATATGGATGTTGTAGAAGATTCTATAATTAATGAATGCTTAGCTATTATTGTTGATGTTTCAGTTAGTTATTTAGTATCTGATAAAAGATATAAGAATGCTAAAAAGATATGGGTTATTGATCATCATAAAAATGATTGTGATATAACTAATAATTGGTTATGTGATACTAAAAGAATAGCTGCTGCTGAATATGTAACATATTTAGTTGAAAAAGCCAATCTTAAAATTCCTAAGGAAGCTGCAACAGCTTTATATGGTGGTATTATTACTGATTCTGGTAGATTTATGTATGGTAATAATTTGGCAGAAACTTTTATTATTGCTTCACATTTGATTACTTATGGTGCTAACCCTAAA
>JAILGR010000073.1 GCA_024696565.1 Acholeplasmatales bacterium
AATTCCAAGTAAAGCTGGTTATGAATTCTTAGGATGGTTTGATAATCCTAATGGTAATGGTACTTGTGTTATCGATAATACTGGTAGAATTAAGCAATTAAAGAATTGTAAATTATATCCTGTTTTTGAAGTTATTGAATATACAATAACATATGATTATTCATCTTCAACTATGATGGCAGTACCAAGATATACATTTAGTGTTGAAAATCCTTTAGTATTCTCAGATATTCCAGAAGTTAGAAGATTTGGTTTTGTTTTCTCTTCTTGGATTTGTAAACAAACTAATGATACATTTGAAAGTACAGAAGGACTTTATCAAGACATTAAATTAGAGGCTAAGTGGACAGGTGAGTTTATCACTAACGGAAGCACTTATATTAATTATAAATATGCGATAATTGATATGAGATATATTAATACTGGCACATATTATTTTACAATTACTAATCAAGTTCTATATGCGACATTCTTAGGTATTCCTAATAGAGAATTGTCTATGAGAATTATCATCAATTCTAGAAGTAATTCATTAGTTCTAGGATTTGAAAATATGAATTTTGGTCCTGGTTTATCTTCATCTGGTCAAGGTGCTGACGCAATTACAACATATTCCGATTTTGATCTTTATGTTATTTATAGTGGAACAAATACCATAAGAGGTGGTAGAGGTAAAAATGGTGGCTCTATTACTTCAATGAACCAAGCCACAAATAATAATAATGGAATGTCAGGAGATTCAGGAAAGAATGGATATAATGGCGGTAATGGTATTACTGCTTATTCTGTAGTTTTCCAAGAATATGATTCTTCTTCAAACATTAAGATTTATGGTGGAGCCGGCGGAAATGGTGGCGATGGTCAATATGGTCAAAAAGGATCAAATGGAGTAAATCCACCAAGAGGTTGGTTCTGGGGTCCAATTAAAGGAGATAACGGTTCAAATGGCGGTCGTGGCGGTAATGGAGGCCGTGGCGGTAATGGTGGTTACGCTATTAAGGTAAGAAACACTAAAGGTGTAAAAGTTGCTTCTGCAAGTCATTATGATTTTATTGGCGGTCGTGGTGGCGATGGCGGTCGTGGCGGTCGCGGTGGTGATGGCGGCGATGGAGCTAGTGACACAAGTGCTAACGCATTTAATGGAGTAGGCGATCCTGGTGATGGCGGAAATGGTGGAAGAGGCGGAAATGGCGGAAGAGGTGGAAATGGTTCTGATGCCACTAACGCATTATATGTAAAAGGAACAGGTGGATATTCAGGAGCAGGCGGTTATGCTGGAATTGGTGGTTCTGCAGGAAAAGGCGGTTATAAAGGAACTGTTGGTAATGATGGAACAAGAGGTTCATCTGGATCATCAGGTTCATATGGAACTAAGGGAGATAATGGTTATTCAGGTATAAAGACATCTGAACAATCAGGGTCATTACAAAATTATATGTATTTCTATGATGAAAAGAATTTCCCTACTAAAACTGTTATAACTTCTAATTCATCTATTTCTATAAAACCTGGAAAAGATAAACCTGGTTTTGAAGCAATTTGTGTATAATAATTTAGAGTCTAAGCAAAAAGCTTAGGCTCTTTTCTTCCAAAACAAAAACCACCTAGAAGTTTATCTAGATGGTTTTTTAGCATGTAGAATTATATTATTTTACAATTATTTCAAAATCTTTATTACAATGTTTACATCTTCCGTATACTCTTCTAAATCTAGGTTCTCTTTTAAATCTTAATTCTACTTTACAATGTGGACATTTAATAAAAACATATTCATCATCTTTTTTTGTGTACTCTTTTTGCATTACTCTAACTCACCAAATCCTTTCACTTTTACTTTTATTTCTCCATTTATATTGAAGCTTTGGTTACCTCGATTTATTAGATCATCAATTAGATAATCTCTTGGAGTTATTTTATTAGAAATAGATACTATTTCATATTCTAAGAAGGAGTCAGTAAAATAAGTACTATCATAAACATAATCAATGGTAGTTACATTATAGATTACTTCATCATCAAATGGAGTATCATAATTAGAATCGATATCATAATCCATATAATAATATGAAGCTTCATTTTCTATCCAATCATTTAAATATTTACCTTTAGTTTTAAAACAAATCATATGGTTTTCAAATGGATAAACCTCATATATCTTTTTAAATGTAATATCGCCTTGTTCTAATACTGTTCTAATTCCACCTGTATTGATAATAGAAATATCTGCGCTAGTAGCCTTTCTTATTTCTTTAGCCATTAGATTACCTAATGCTTGACGGCTTATTTCATTTGCATTATAACAATATGTCTTTTCTACTGTATCTATAATTTTATCATATTCTTCTTCGATAACTTTTTGAACATTTTTTTCTTTATCATATTTAGAAATGCTATCAGTATAGATAACGTTAGAAGTGGCATTTATTACTTTTTTTGTTTGTTTATTAATCACTAAAGTCATTTCACCAAAGGTATCACAATAACAACCACCTTGAACCATTGGCACTTTACTTTTACCTCTATTATAGATTCCAGATTGTTTTGAATGAGTATGGCCATTTATAATTGCGTCAATTAAATAATTACCATTTGAATCTGTTAATTCTGATACAATTCTATTAGTTTGAAAATTAAATATACTTTTAGAATCACCATCATGAATATTAAATACTATAAAATCAGCGCCAGCTTCTTTTAGCTTTAAGGCATCATTTTTAATTTGGGTTCTAAAATAAGTTTCATCAGCTTGTATTTTATATGTTTCTAAATATGATTTTGATATTGAAGATGCAATATCTCCTATATATGATAATATACCTATTTTAAAATCACCTTTTTCTACAATGGTATAAGGTAAGATATTATCATCTAATATATCTTCTCCATATCTTTTAGAATCAGTATAGATATTACCATTTATTAAAGGGAAATTAGCTTCACCATTAGTATCATCATTATCAAAGAATTTTAAAATACTATCTAAGCCCCATGAATATTCATGGTTTCCTACACCCATCATATCAAATTGCATTTGATTCATTACATTTAATGTAGACATTCCAAAACTTAAATTAGAAAATGCTGTACCTTCAAACATATCACCATTAGCAATTAATAAAACTTCATTGTTTTCCTTAGCTCTTTTTTCTTCAATATAATA
>JAILGR010000085.1 GCA_024696565.1 Acholeplasmatales bacterium
AATTACACCATCTACCCCTAAGGCCTCAAATGTTTTTACAGTATCATATAAACTTTCACCCTTATTGATACTGTAAAAACATTTGAGGCCTTAGGGGTAGATGGTGTAATTATTAGACACTCTAAGGATGAATATTATAAAGATTTAGAAAATATTAGAATTCCAATATTTAATGGTGGAGATGGAAAGAGTAATCATCCAACTCAATCATTATTAGATTTAATGACAATCCACGAGGAATATGGACACTTTGAAGGTTTGAAGTGCTGTATTATAGGAGATATATCTCACTCTCGTGTTGCTCACTCCAATATAGAAGTAATGGAACGTCTTGGAATGGAAGTGTATATTTCAGGGCCAGAAGAATTTAATGACCATAGTGCTAAATGGATTCCAGTAGATGAAGCATGTAAGACAATGGATGTTATTATGCTACTTAGAATTCAATTTGAACGTCATCAAGAAGCTATGGGAATGACTAAAGAAGAATACCACCAAAAATTTGGTTTAACTGAAGAAAGAGTAAAAATGATGAAAGATAATGCAATCATTATGCATCCAGCTCCAATCAATAGAGGAGTTGAAATTGCTGATTCAGTTGCAGAATGTGAAAAATCAAGAATTTATAAACAAATGACTAACGGTGTATATGTACGTATGGCCGTAATCTCAGATAGCTTGGATGGTAATTTATGATATTAATTAAGAATGGTAGTATTGTAGAAAATAATCAATTAGTAAAAAAAGATATATTAATTGTTGATAATAAAATTGAAAAGATAGAAGATAATATTTCTAAAGACTGTCAAGTATTAGATGCTAAAGGATGCTTAATTATGCCTGGTGGTGTAGATGTCCATGTTCATTTTAGAGAACCTGGATATAGCCATAAAGAAACAATTAAAACAGGAACATTATCTGCAGCTAAGGGTGGATTTACATCAGTAATGCCTATGCCTAATTTAAATCCTTGTCCAGATTCTTATCAAAATTTAAAGGTTGAATTAGATATTATTGATAAAGACGCAGTTGTTAATTGTTATCCTTATGGTTCAGTATCTTGTGGTGAAAAAGGTAATGAAAGAGCTAAGGTTGAAGAATTACAAGATTTAGTTTATGCCATATCAGATGATGGTGTTGGTGTAAACAATATTGATTTATTAGAAGATGTAATGCATCTTGCTAAAAAATATGATTTGGTAATTGCTTCACATGCTGAAGATAAGGTTAATGGTTATTTACCTGAGGGTGAATATAAAGCAGTTAGAAGAGAAATAGAATTAGCTAAAAAGATAGGGTGCAGATATCATTTTTGCCATATGTCTACTAAAGAATCATTTGAAGCTATTAGAAAAGCTAGAAGTGAAGGTTATACAAATATCACTTGTGAAGTTGCCCCTCATCATTTAGTTTTAAATAAAGATATGATAAAGGATGCTAACTTTAAGATGAATCCTCCACTTAGAGATGAATCTGATAGATTAGCAACAGTAGAGGCATTAATAGATGGTACTGCTTTAATGGTAGCATCAGACCATGCACCTCATACAAAAGAAGAAAAATCAAGAGAATATGATAAATGTCCAAATGGAATCATTGGGCTTGAAACAATGATTCCTATTATCTATACACACTTTGTAAAAAGTGGTATAATCGACCTAAATAGATTTTTAAATCTATTAGTATATAATCCAATAGAAGTATTTAAATTACCTAAAAGGGATTTAAAGGAAGGCTTTATAGCCGATATTGCAGTAATTGATATAGAAAATCCTCATACTTACAAAGAGGATGAAATATTATCAATGGGAAAGAATAGTCCATTCATTGGTAATACATATTATGGCTTTACAAAATATACTATAGTAAACGGTAAAATAGTTTACAGTTTAGAGGAGTGATTATATGAATAATAGAAAGTTAGTTCTTGAAAACGGAATGGTATTTGAAGGTGAAGGCTTTGGCTCAACTAAAGAAAAGCTTGCAGAAATAGTATTCAATACATCCGTTGTAGGTTATCAAGAAATCTTATCAGACCCATCTTATTGTGGACAAATTGTTGTAATGACTTATCCATTAATTGGAAATTATGGTCTAGCAGATGATGATTATGAATCTAAAAATATCTTTATGTCAGGATTTGTAGTAAGAGAATATAATGACTTACCATCAAACTTTAGATTCACAAGAACCTTAGGTGAGGTTATGGAAGAAGCTGGGGCAGTTGGTATTTCTGGTGTTGATACAAGAGAAATAGTTCGTTTAATTCGTGACAATGGTTCAATGAAAGCATTAATATGTGACATTGATAAACCAATGGATGAATGTATGAAGGCATTAAATGAGTTTAGTTATCAAACTGATCAGGTTAAACAAGTATCAACTAAGAAGGTTTGGTATTCTAGAACGCCTAATCCAATGTATACAGTAGTAGCTGTAGACTGTGGTTGTAAATTAAACATTATTCGTAAATTAAATGCTTTAGGCTGTAATGTTGTAATTGTGCCATATAACACAACTAAGGAAGAAGTATTAAAATATAAACCTGATGGATTATTCTTATCAAATGGTCCAGGAGATCCTGAAAATGTAACTCCTGTAATTAATTTGATTAAAGAAATGAAAGGTAAGATGCCAATTTTAGGTATTTGTCTTGGACATCAAATGATTGGTTTAGCATATGGTGCTAAAACATATAAAATGAAATTTGGACATCGTGGTGGAAACCATCCTGTTAAGAATTTAGATACAAATAAAGTTGAAATAACAAGTCAAAACCACTCATTCGCAATTGACATTAAGTCATTAGAAGGAACAGGGTTAAGACTTACCCATATAAATTTATTAGATAATGAAGCAGAAGGTATGATGGATGATTTAAATGGTGTAATAGCTGTTCAATACCATCCAGAATCTGCAGCAGGTCCTGAAGATTCAGAATATATCTTTGGTAGATTTATTAATCTAATGAAAAAGAAGAAAGGGGGAATGGACAATGGCAAAAAGAACAGATATTAAAAAGATTATGGTAATTGGTTCTGGTCCTATTGTTATTGGTCAGGGTGCAGAATTTGATTATGCTGGTACACAAGCATGTCTTGCACTAAAGGAAGAAGGATATGAGGTAGTACTTGTAAACTCAAATCCAGCAACAATTATGACTGATACAAAGATTGCTGATAAAGTCTATATGGAACCCCTAGATTTAGAGCATGTTGCTAAGATTATTCGTTATGAAAGACCTGATGGTTTAATTTGTTCAATTGGTGGACAAACTGGATTAAACCTAGGTATGCAATTAGCTAAAAAAGGTATTTTAGATGAGTGTCAAGTTGAATTACTTGGTACATCAGCTAAGGCTATTGAAAGAGCTGAAGATAGAGAATTATTCAAAGAATTATGTGAAGAAATCAATGAACCAATTTTGGAATCTATTACAGCAACAACTATTGATGAAGTAGTAGCTGCAGCTAATAAAATTGGCTATCCTATCATTTTAAGACCAGCCTTCACTTTAGGTGGCACAGGTGGTGGATTTGCAGATAATGAAGAAGAATTAATTCCATTAGCTAAAAATGCTTTAAAATTATCTCCAGTTTCTCAAGTATTAGTAGAAAAGTCTATTAAAGGCTTTAAAGAAATTGAGTATGAAGTATTAAGAGATAAAAATGATACAGCTATCGTTGTATGTAATATGGAAAATGTTGACCCAGTTGGTATTCATACTGGAGATTCAATTGTAGTTGCACCAAGTCAAACATTAACTAATAAAGAATATCAAATGTTAAGAAATTCTTCATTAAAGATTATTCGTGCATTAGGTATTGAAGGTGGATGTAATGTACAATTCTCATTAGATCCATATTCTTTCCAATATTATGTAATTGAGGTAAATCCAAGAGTATCTCGTTCATCTGCCTTAGCATCTAAGGCATCAGGTTATCCAATTGCTAGAGTATCTGCCAAAATCGCAACTGGTTTAACATTAGATGAGATTAGAATTGCTAATACATTAGCATCATTTGAACCAACACTAGACTATGTAGTTACAAAGATTCCAAGATTCCCATTTGATAAATTTGCAACCGCAAATAGAAGTCTATCTACTCAAATGAAAGCTACAGGTGAAGTAATGAGTATCGGTAGAAATATCGAAGAATCATTATTAAAAGCTATTCGTTCTTTGGAAAATAAGGTTGATCATATTGAATTACAATCATTAAAACAATTATCAAGTGATCAATTATTAGATTTCATTAGCCTACATACTGATGAAAGAATATATGCTATTGGTGAAGCTTTTAGAAAAAAGGTTACAGTAGATGAAATATATGAAGTAACTAAGATTGATAGATATTTCTTAGAAAAATATAAACATATTGTTGATTTAGAAGAAGTAATTAAAGCTAAACCATTTGATTTAGATACATTAAAAATGGCTAAAAGATTTGGTTTTGCTGATTCATGGTTAGCTAAAGCATGGAAATCTAATTATGTTGAGGTATATAAATTCCGTAAAAAGAATAATGTATATCCAGTATATAAAATGATTGATACATGTGCTTCTGAATTCTCAAGCTACATTCCATATTTCTATTCAACTTATGAACATGAAAATGAATCAATTAGAAGTAATAAGAAAAAGATTGTAGTATTAGGTTCTGGTCCAATTCGTATTGGTCAGGGTGTAGAATTTGACTATACTACAGTACATGCAATTTGGGGTATCCAAGAAGCAGGATATGAAGCAATTATCATTAATAATAACCCAGAAACAGTATCAACAGATTATACAATATCTGATAAATTATATTTTGAACCATTAACATTTGAAGATGTTATGAATGTTATTGATTTCGAAAAACCTGAAGGAGTAGTAGTTGCTTTAGGTGGTCAAACAGCTATTAACTTAGCTGACAAACTAGATGCAGCTGGTGTTAGAATCTTTGGTTCATCTGCAAAAGCTATTGATACAGCTGAAGATAGAGAATTATTTGAAGAGGCAATGAAAGAAATCAATATCCCAATGCCAAAGGGTGTTGGTGTATTCAGTGTTGAAGAAGCTGTTAAAGTTGCAAATGAGATAGGATATCCAGTTCTTGTTCGTCCATCATTTGTATTAGGTGGAAGAATGATGCATATTGTTTATGATGAAATTGTTCTTAGAGCTAAAGTTAGTGAGGCAGTAGCATTCGATAATGAACATCCAATTTTAGTAGATAAATATGTATCAGGTCAAGAATGTGAAGTAGATGCAATTTGTGATGGAGAAGATGTATTCATTCCAGGTATTATGGAACATATTGAGCGTACTGGTGTACACTCTGGTGACTCAATGAGTGTTTACCCTCCATATTCATTATCAGAAGATGTAAAAAAGACTATTGTAGAATACACATATTCAATTGGTAGAAAACTACAAATGATTGGTTTATATAATATTCAATTTATTGTAGATAAACAAAATCAAGTTTCTATTATTGAAGTAAACCCAAGATCAAGTCGTACAGTTCCATTCCTTGCTAAATCAACAGGTGTTCCTGTTGCTAATATTGCAACTAAGGTTATGCTTGGTGCTAAGCTTAAGGATTTAGGATATGTTGGTTTAGCTAAGAATCGTAAGAGATGGTATGTTAAGACTCCTACATTCTCATTTACTAAGTTATCTGGCTTAGATGTAGTATTATCACCAGAAATGAAATCTACAGGTGAAGCTATTGGTTATGATTATTCATTAAATAGAGCCCTATATAAGTCATTAAAGGCATCAGGTACAAGAGTTGCTAACTATGGTACAATTCTAGCCACTATTTCAGACCAAGATAAAGAAGCCGCACTACCTTTAATTAAGAGATTCTATAATTTAGGATTTAACATTGAAGCAACTAGTGGTACAGCAAGATTCTTGAAACAACATGATATTCGTACAAGAATTAGAAAGAAATTATCTCAAGGATCTGAAGAAATCCTAGATTCAATTAAAAAGGGTTATGTAACTTATGTAATTAATACTTCAACAGAAGGTGTTAATTCAAATGAAGATGGTAAGATTATTAGAAGAGCTGCTATCGATAATAATGTTGCTGTATTTACATGCTTAGATACTGTTAAGGTATTACTAGATGTATTAGAAGAAATTACAATGGGAGTTTCTGTAATCGATAAGGAGGATTAATCCATGAAGAATGTATTGTTGACCATCACTAGTAATGTAAAAGTTGGTAAAGATATATTTTTGATGCGTCTTGAAGGAGACGTTTCAGAAGTAAAGAATCCGGGAGAGTTTATTAATATTCAAATTCCAGGTTTCTATTTAAGAAGACCAATTTCTGTATGTGATTTTGATAATGAGCATATAGATATTCTATATAAAATTCTAGGAAAGGGTACTGAAGAAATTTCAAGCCTAGAAGTAGGTAAAAAGTTAGATTGTCTAATAGGCCTTGGTAATGGTTTTAATATTACACCAAATATTAAACCATTACTTGTAGGTGGTGGTATTGGTATAGCTCCACTTGTAGGTCTTGCTAAAAAGTTTAATGAATATGGTGTTAGACCAACACTTATTTATGGTGCTAGAAGTAGCGATGATTTAGTATTATTAGATAAACTAAATGAGTTATGTGATGTATATTTATGTACAGATGATGGTTCAACTGGATTTCATGGTAATGTAGTAGATTGCATTAAAAATGTAGCAGTTTCATTTGATTATTATTATGCATGTGGACCTTATAGAATGCTTGCGGCCATAGCTAAAAATTTTCCAAATGGTTATGTATCTTTAGAAGCTAGAATGGGTTGTGGCTTTGGTGCTTGTATGGGATGTTCAATTAAAACAACTGAAGGACCTAAAAGAGTATGTAAGGAAGGCCCAGTATTTGATGGTAGGGAGGTTTTGTTCTAATGGCTAATTTAAAGGTTAAGTTTTTAGGCAAAGAATTTAAAAACCCAATTATCCCTGCATCAGGTTGCTTTGGCTTTGGTTATGAATTTGCTGAATTATACGATATTAATATCTTAGGTTCTATATCATGTAAGGGAACAACCCTTGCTCCAAGATATGGTAATCCATTACCAAGAATTGCTGAATGTAAAGCAGGCTTAATCAATTCTATTGGATTACAAAATCCAGGAGTTGATAAGGTCATATCTGAAGAATTAGTAAAGTTGGCTAAAGTATATAAAGATCAAGTAATTATTAATGTCGGTGGACATTCAATTATGGAATATACTGAAACTGTTAAAAGATTTAATGGTAATGATCAAGTCTTTGGAATTGAACTTAATATTTCTTGTCCAAATGTAGATGGTGGAGGAATGGCTTTTGGTATTGATCCAGCCACTGCATATGATTTAGTAAGTCAAGTAAGAAGAGTTTGTAAAAAACCATTAATTGTAAAATTATCACCAAATGTAACTGATATTGTTTCAATGGCTAAGGCAGTAGAGGCTGCTGGAGCTGATGCTATTTCTTTAATTAATACTTTAGTAGGTATGAGAATTAATTTAAGAAATGGAGAACCAATAATATCTGTAAAAAAAGGTGGCTATTCAGGACCAGGAGTATTCCCTGTTGCCTTAAGAATGGTATATGAAGTTTCTCACAACGTATCAATTCCTGTAATTGGTATGGGTGGAGTAACAAATGCATATGAGGTTTTGGAAATGATGTATGCTGGAGCATCTTTAGTAATGATTGGTGCTCAAAACTTGATAGATCCATATGCATGTAAAAAAATTATTGAGGAATTACCTTCCGTAATGCAAGAATACGGAATAGTAAATTTAGAAGATATAATAGGAAGGACAAAATAATGAGAGATGTAATTATTGCTTGCGATTTCAAAAGCAAAGAAGAGTTATTTGAGTTTTTAACTCCATTTAAAGGAGAAAATCCATATTTAAAAATTGGTATGGAAATATTCTATAAGGAAGGTCCAGCCCTTGTTAAGGAATTACATGCTATGGGATTTAAAATATTCTTGGATTTAAAATTACATGATATTCCAAATACAGTAGAAAAGGCTATGAGAAACCTAGGAGAATTAGGAGTAGAAATTACTAATGTTCATGCTGCAGGTGGTATAAAAATGATGGAAGCAGCAAGAAGAGGCTTAGATGCAACTGAGGAAGGAAAGAAAACACAGTTAATAGCTGTTACACAATTAACATCTATTTCTCAAGAGACATTAGAAAATGAATTATTAATAAATCATCCTTTACAAGAAGTAGTAAAGAAATATGCCTTAAATGCTAAGGCTGCTGGATTACAAGGCGTTGTATGTAGTGCACTTGAAGCTCCTATTATTAAGGAGTTAGGTTTAATCTCAGTAACACCTGGTATTCGTTTCCAAGATGATTCTGTAAATGATCAAAAGAGAGTTGCAACCCCAGCTTTAGCTAAAGAATTAGGTTCAACTTATATTGTTGTAGGAAGAAGTATTACTGCAGCCGAAAATCCACTATTAGCTTATAAAAGATGTGTAAAGGAGTTTTGTTAATATGAATGAAAAAGAATTAGCTATTACTGTAGCAAAGAATTTATTAAAGATTAAGGCAGTATTTTTAAAACCTAATGATCCATTTACTTGGGCATCTGGTATTAAATCACCAATCTATTGTGATAATAGAATGACATTATCATACCCTGAAGTAAGAAAAGTAATTGAAAATGGTTTAGCTGAAACTATTAAAGCTAAATTCCCTGATGTTGAAGTAATTGAAGGTACATCTACAGCAGGTATTGCACATGCTGCTATCGTATCTGAAATTTTAGGATTACCTATGGGATATGTTAGAGGTGGAGCAAAAGACCACGGTAGAGGAAATCAAATTGAAGGTATTATTCCTGAAGGCAAAAAGGTTGTAGTAGTTGAAGACTTAATTTCTACAGCTGGTTCATCATTAGAAGTAGTTGAAGTATTAAAGGCAGCTGGAGCTAATGTTTTAGGTATTGTATCTATTTTCACATATGGCCTACAAAAAGGAATTGATAGATTAAATGAAGCTAATTGTATTAATTATTCATTATCTAACTTCCAAACTTTAGTAGAAGTTGCAGCAGAAGAAAATCACATCTCAATTGAAGATATTCAAAAAGTATTAAAATTCCAAAAGAATCCATCAGATCCTTCTTGGATGGAATAAAAATATAGGCTCTTAAATACAAGTTTAAGAGCTTTTTTCATACAAAATTTAAAAAATTGCCTTTATAAATCGATAGATATTATTTTATTTGTTTTATTTTTTATTTGTTTGTTGTAAAATATATTAGACGCTATACTTTTAGGTGAATAATATGATTGAAACAAAAAGATTATTTGTAAGAAAAGCTACAACCTTAGATACAAACCAAATACTTAATTTTATTAATTCTGAGTTTTCTAAAAAATATAATCCATATGATTCTTATAGTGAGATTAGATTATGGAAGCATTTGAAAGAAAAAGAAAACTATGTTTTGGTTTTAAAAGAAACTAATAAAATTATTGGACTAATTGGTCTTGAGGAAGATACAATTAGAATTAATGTAAACGCAATTTCATTAACTTATATCTTA
>JAILGR010000100.1 GCA_024696565.1 Acholeplasmatales bacterium
CATTATTTTTCTTTTCATATAAACTTATTAAATGTCTTTTTGAATAAAACATTAATCTATAACCAAATACTTGATAAAAGATATTAGCTTTAGTTTTAGAATAGATATCCATTAAATCCTTAATTGTTATTTCAGATGATAATCCAATAGCCCTAAAGCCTAAATCTGAATAAATTTTTAAATCAAGTGAGTTACAAACCATAGTTTTAGGGTCAAAAATAACCTTATTTTCTATTTTTTTCTTTATTGCTATATTACATACTCCTAAATCAGTAATATAGAAATAATCACAAAGATTTTGATATTTATCAAAGAATATTGATACTAAATCAATATTTGTTGGAGTAAATAATTTATCCATACCAATTATAGTTTTAATATTATTATTCTTACAAAATTCTAATGCCTTATCTAAATCTAAATCTTTATAATTTAAAGAGGTTTTATCTTGCATTAAAATAGCATATTCAATTTTATCTTTTAGATTATTTAATTGTTCTAATGTATAAATGCTTGTTGCAAAATGCATATAAATACCTCCTTTTAAAAAATCCATGAGACCATGGATTTAATAACGGAATCCACCCTTTCCTTTGCCCTTCCCCTTTTTCATTTTAGGTTGAGACATTCCTGGATAATTTCCCATCTTCATTTGTTGAGCCATTCTAGATGCATCACCTTCATCCATGTTTTTCATTTGCTTCATGGCTTTTTTGGTTTCTTCTAACATTTGGCGTAATCTATTTACTTCTTGAATAGGACGACCAGAACCTTTAGAGATTCTATCACGACGTTTAAAATCTTTATCTATTAATTCAGGATGACGTCTTTCTTCTTCAGTCATTGAATAAATGATAGCTTCAATCTTATCAAAAGCTTTATCATCTACTTGATTTAAGGCACTCTTCATTTGACCCATACCTGGTAAGAAACCTAAAATCTTAGAGATTGAGCCCATACGTTTAATCATCTTAAATTGTTTTAATAAGTCATTGTAATTATAACTTTGACTCATCATACGTTCAGACATCTTTTGCATTTCTTCTTCATCGATATTCTCTTGAACAGTATCGATTAAAGATAATACATCGCCCATACCTAAGATTCGATCAGCTAAACGATCAGGATAGAAAATTTCCATTGCATCTAGTTTTTCACCTGTAGACATAATCTTAATAGGGATACCTGTCATTTCTTTAATAGATAGGGCCGCACCACCACGAGTGTCACCATCTAGTTTTGTTAAAATAATACCTGTAATGTCTAAATCATTATGGAAGGCTAAAGCTACATTTACAGCATCTTGACCTGCCATAGCATCTACTGTTAATAATATTTCATCTGGCTTAGCAATTTCTTTAACATTCTTTAATTCTTGCATAAGCTCTTCATTAATTTGAAGTCTACCTGCAGTATCGATAAATACTAAATCATAACCATTTTCTTTAGCATATTTTAAACCTTCAGTTACAATCTTTTCAGCTGATACTTTAGTCCCCATTTCAAAAACAGGAACACTAATTTGCTTACCTAAAGTAACTAACTGATCAACTGCGGCAGGTCTATAAATATCGGCAGCAATTAATAATGGTTTTTTCTTTAGCTTCTTTCTATAGAATAATGCCATCTTACCAACAGCTGTAGTTTTACCTGCACCCTGTAGACCAACAGCCATAATAATAGATTGGCCATGTTCTTTTATTTTTAAATCAACTGCTTCATCTCCAAGAGTTCTTTTTAGTTCTTCTCTTACGATTTTAACAACTTGTTGACCAGGGTTTAAGCCCTTCATAATCTTTTCACCTAGGGCTTGTTCTTTTATATTAGCTAAGAATTTCTTTACAACCTTATAGTTAACATCGGCTTCAAGTAAAGATAATCTTACTTCTCTTAGCATATCATCAATATCTTTTTCATCTAGCTTTCCTTTACCAGTAAGACGTCTTAGTCCCATTTGTAAACGAGAGCTTAAACTATCAAATGCCATAAATTACTCCTTCAAAAGACTCAATATCCTATCCTTTATTTCTAAGTCCATTTCCATTGAATCAATCTTTTTTATTTTGGTATATAAATGAAGTTTTTCCTCATAAGATTCTAAAGCTATTACAGTTCTTTTTAATTGATCATGAATTCCATTTCTAGATATTCCATAATTTTCAGCCATTTCTGTAATAGATAAATCCATAAAGTAATAGTCTTCAAAATATTCTCTTTGTTTATCTGTTAATAATAGACCATATATATCATATAAATCTATAATTAATTGTCTTTTTTCTTCTTCCATATTATTCCTCAAAGAAATCAGCAAATAAGCCATATAGGTATTGTTCGATATCGAAGACTTCTAAATCATCTACACCCTCACCTAAGCCTACATACTTAATTGGAATTCCAAGCTCATGACGAATAGCTAATACTATACCACCTTTTGATGTACCATCTAGTTTAGTTAAAATAACACCAGATACATCTGTAGCTTCTTTAAAAGCTTTAGCTTGAGACATACCATTTTGACCAGTAGTTGCATCAATAACTAATAATGTTTCATGTGGAGCATCTGGTATTTCTTTTTGTAATACTCTTTTCATTTTAGATAACTCATTCATAAGGTTAACTTTATTTTGTAATCTACCTGCAGTATCACAAAGTAAAATATCATATCCTTCATTTTTAGCTTTTTTAATAGCATCAAACATTACACTAGATGGATCAGTACCATCAGGTTTAGTTACAATATCTACTCCTACTCTTTTAGCCCAAACATCAAGCTGCGCAATAGCACCAGCTCTAAAGGTATCACCAGCAGCAAGTAAAACCTTTTTGCCTTCATTTTTATATTGATTAGCTATTTTAGCAATTGATGTTGTTTTACCAACACCATTTACACCAACAAACAATATTACAGATAAGCCATCTTTTTTAAGATTTAAATTGGCATTAACAATTTCACCATTTAAATAAATCTCAAACATCTCATCCATAATCATTTCTTGTAAATCAATAGGATTTTTAATTCCTTTAGCTGAAACCTCAGATTTTAATTTTTCAATAAAGTCTAATACAGTATCTACACCAATATCAGCCATAATAAAAGTTTCTTCTAATTGATCAAATAAATCCTCATCAATTTGATTACTTTTAGATAATATATCTTTTAATGTTGCTAGGGCACCCTCACGAGTTTTATGTAACCCCATCTTATATTTTTCTTTTTTCTTTTTATCTTTTCTTTTAAATAAATCAAAAAAGCCCACAAAAATCACTCCATATTCCGTAATATTATATCATAATAGGTAGTAAAAAGGAAAGAAAAAACTCCATGTAGGAGTTATTTCTTAATTAAATTATTGTATTCCTCTATAGAAACTAAATTCTTACAAGCTGGATAATTACTACAACCATAGAAAGTTTGGCCTTTACTCTTACCTTTAGAAGCTACTCTTTTAACCAAATTACCTTTTTGGCACTTTGGACAAGTAACCAATTCTTCATTAGTATTAGTATTATTTTCACAATGTTTGAAACAATATTTTGTGCCATCTTCAGATTCAATCATCATAGAACCACAATTTTTACATACTTCATTTGTAGGTTTACCATCAATAATAGTTTTACAAGATGGATAATTACTACAACCATAGAAAGTCTTACCTTTTTGTTTTCCTCTTTGGGCAATTCTTTCAACTAAATTACCTTTACCACAAACAGGACAAATAAATTGTTCTTTAGGTTGTTCTTGACATTTATTTGAACAATATTTGTTACCATCACTATCTATTAACATTAAACCACCACAATTTTTACATACTTCATTTGTTGGCTTATCATTAAAAATAGTCTTACATCTTGGATAATTTAAGCAGGCATAGAAAACATTACCTTTATTCTTACCGCTCTTAGATACTTTTTTAACTAAATTCTTTTTATGACAAATTGGGCATAAAACGCCAGTATCAGCATCTTCCTCTTCTTCCTTTTTGATGTAATTACAAGATGGATAATTACTACAGCTTGTAAATTCTCCATATTTACCAAGTCTAATTACAAGCTTTGATCCACAAATTGGACAAATTTCGTCTGTAGGAATTGGATATAAGCTTTCCATATTTTTTAATGCTTTTTCATATATTGGCATAAAGGCATTATAAAATGAAGTTAATTCTTCTAACTTATCTAATTCACCATTAGCAATTCTATCTAAGTCATTTTCCATATTAGCTGTATACTTAACATTAATAATAGAATCAAAATATTCTTCTAGCTTATCTATTGTTAACATACCTTGTTCGGTTGGCTTAATAGATTTCTTTTCTAATTTTATATATTCTCTATCCTTAAGGATTTGCAATGTTTGGGCATAAGTAGATGGTCTACCTATACCTAATTCTTCCATATCCTTAATTAATGATGCTTCTGTATATCTAGATTTAGGTTGTGTTTCTTTAGATAGAATATTAACTTCTAAAGCATTATACATCTCACCTAATTTAAATGGAGGTAAATAAGATTCATCTTCTACTTCTTTACCATATACCTTTAAGTAACCATCAAATACTAAATCAGAACCATTAGCAACCCATACTGAATCAGTATTAGTAAATGTTACTTTGGTATTGTTATAAGTTGCAGATTGCATTAATGAAGCTAATGTTCTTTTATAAATCAAACTATATAACTTAAATTCTTCATCAGTTAGATATGAAGCCATTGATTCAGGAGTTCTTGTAATAGATGTAGGTCTAATACCTTCATGAGCATCTTGAGCATTCTTTTGTGTATGTAATTTAACAGAACCTAAATATCTTGTTCCATAATTATTTACAATATAATCAGAAGCTGATGAAACAAAGCCTTGAGCTAATCTTGTTGAATCAGTTCTCATATATGTAATTAAACCGACAGTTTCAGAACCAATATTTTTACCTTCATATAGACTTTGGGCAATACGCATAGTTCTAGTAGGTGAAAAACCTAAACGAATTGATGCATCTTGTTGCATTGTTGATGTGGTATATGTAGGATATGATGGTTTTTTTACTTGTTTAGATTGAATATCAGATACAACAAAGGATAATAATCTAGCTTTTAGATTTTCTAATTCCTTAATATCTGTAATACGATTCTTATTATCTATTTTCTTACCCATTAATTCAGTTAATTTTAATTTGAAATTAGGAAAAACTGCTTCCATTTCATAATATGGTTCTTTAACGAAATTAATGATTTCTTTTTCTAGGTTACAAATTAATAATAAGGCAGCACTTTGTACTCTACCTGCTGATTTAGAATTAATCTTTCTTTGTAATAATGTCGATAATTTAAAACCTAAAATTCTATCAATCATTCTTCTAGATTCTTGACTATCTACCATTTTCATATTAATAAGATGAGGGTCCTTTAATGCTTCATTAACTGCAGTTTTAGTAATTTCATGGAATTCAATACGGTTTTTATCATCTAAGCTTAAGCCAAGTTCTCTTGCTAGATGGTATGCAATAGCCTCTCCTTCACGGTCGGGGTCGGTTGCAAGATAGACTTCGTTGCCATTACAATACTTCTTTAATGACTTAACTAAAGACTCTTTTCCCTCTATATATTTATAATAAGGTATAAAGCCATTTTCAATATCAATTCCAAGACCGCCTTTACCACTAGTAGCTAAATCACAAATATGACCTTTACTAGATAATACAGTATAGCCTTTTCCTAAATATGAAGAAATAGTCTTTGATTTACTTGGTGATTCCACAATTATTACTTTCATAGACACCCTCCTCTTTTTGCTTAAATATCTTATTTCAAAAAAAATATAATGTCAAGTAACATTTTTTTAAAAAGAAAACTCCTCCTATAAGGAGGATATTTTTTTCATTTTTATTCTGAATCTAAGTTCAAATCTAAAGACAACTGCTTTGAATAATATCTATTAATAGGTGCAAATGTCTTTCTATGAATCTTACAAGGACCATACTTTTCAATGGCTTCTAAATGATTTTTAGTGCCATAACCTTTATGCTTTTTAAAACCATAATTAGGATATTTAATATCCATCTTTTCCATATAATGATCTCTTGATACCTTAGCTAAAATAGAAGCTGCAGCAATTGAAGCAGACAAGGCATCACCATGAATAATTGCTTCATGAGGATATGAAATATTTCCCAAAGGCATTGCATCTACTAAAACATAATCAGGTTTAACGCTTATTTTTTCTAAACTTTCTAGCATTCCTTTTTTAGTAGCTTGATAAATATTTAATTCATCTATATCATTTTCATGAATAAAAACAACTGAATAAGCAATTGCTTGTTTAATTATAATTTTATATAATTCTTCTCTTTTTTTCTCAGTCAATTGTTTAGAATCATTAATACCATCTATTCTTAAAAATGGTGGCAAGATACAACACGCAATACAAACAGGACCAGCTAATGAACCTCTACCTGCTTCATCAATACCAGCAATATTTCTAAAGCCCTTATCTAATAATTCATCTTCAAATTTATATAAATTTATATCATTCTTCTGGCTCTTCATAGCTCATTGCCCCTATCTTATTTCCTCTTAATTCATTCATAAAGATAGTTTTCACTCTATCTAAATCAATTTCTCCACCTTTAATGAAGCATCCTCTTTTCTTACCAATTTCAGCCATTACTTTATAAGGATCTTCATTAATCTCTTCTAGATTAAATCTAGCTTTTAATAATTCAGGATATCTATTACCTATATAAGATATAGCTTGACAACATACATATTCCATATCTAATATTTCATCTTTAATAGAACCTGCCATAGCCAACTTTAATCCTACATTTTGGTCTTCAAACTTAGGCCATAAAATACCTGGTGTATCTAATAAGAATAAATCATCAGTAACTTTTATCCAAGTTTGGCTTTTAGTTACACCTGGCTTATCACCAACTTTTACAGCCTTACGTTTGGCTAATGTATTAATTAATGTTGATTTACCAACATTAGGAATACCTATTATTAATGCTTTAATAGTTTTTGATTTAATACCTTTTTTCTCTCTTGCAAGAAATAAATCCTTTAATGCCATAGTGGCATACTTAACAATGTTTTTAACATTATATGAAGATATAGAATCTATATCTAATGATAAAATCCCTAAACTCTTATAATAATCTTGCCACTTCTTTGTCACTTTTGAATCAGCTAGAGTAGATTTATTAAGTAAAATCAATCTAGGTTTATTACCAACGATTTCATCTACCATTGGGTTTGTAGATGAGTAAGGTATTCTCGCATCCTTAAGCTCGATTACTAAATCAACCTGCTTAATATGTTCTTTAATTTCTCTTTTGGCTTTGGCCATATGACCTGGGAACCATTGAATGGGCTTTGCCTCACTCATTTAAATCACCCCTTAAAAAAATCTAATACCATTTATTGGAAACATTCTAAAGAAAACTTTACCTAAAATATCTTCTTTCTTTATAAGTCCAAACGCTCTTGAATCTAATGATTCTTGTCTATTATCACCAAGGACTAGTAAACATCCTTCTGGAATAATAAATGAATTATCACTATCAATATACTTACTTCTATCAGTTATTGAAACATATTTATTAATAGAAGTCTTAATTACATTAAATTGTGAAGCACTAATATCTTCACATAAATTGCCATCAATGTATGTTCTTCCATCAATATAAGATACTATAGTACCTTCAATACCCATAGTTCTTTTAATATAGAAACTATTAGCTCCTGTATAATCGCTAGCATCAAAGACAACTATATCATCTTTTTTAGGTTCATAAAAGACATCAATACATAATAGCTTATCACCATCATTTAATGTTCCTACCATTGATTCACCTACTACTGTACAAGGAGTAGTAATGTAAATTAGCAAGAATAACAATATTGATAAACATTTACAAATGAATGTCCATATGTCTAATTTAACATTAGCCATATGTAATAATTCTAAATAATCTTGTTTATTAATTTTTTTAACAACTATGTACCCCAATAAACTTGTATTGAATAAAAACATTGCATACATAGTAACAAAGAATAAAGCTAAGGCAATACCATAAAATGAAAAGAAATTACCATCACCTAAAATGTTATAGAAAACCGCATTTTTATTGATTCTTACAAAAGAAACAATAATCATTGTTAAATAAACTACTTCTAAAATTATTTTTTTAATTATTATCTGTTTCTTATATTTAGATAATTCTTCTTCAGAAATTGTTTTAGTAGTATACTTTTTTTCTAAGCTTTCTTTCAATCCTCATCAACTCCAAACATTCTTCTTAATCCTTCTGTATCAACTAAGATTTCTCTTGATTTAGTACCATTCTTAGGAGATACAATTTCTCTATCCTCAAGCATTGTTACAATTCTACTTGCTCTATTAAAACCAAGCTGGAATGCATTTTGAATAGAATTAATTGAACATGCATTGGAGTCAACGCAAAATTGAGCAATTTGATATAATAATTCTTCAGATTCTTGAGCAACATCTCTACCACCCAAAGATGATGGAGATGAAACATTATTCATACGCTTCTTTAAATCATCTAAATTGAACATATAGTCAGGACCATATTTTTCAACTAAATAATCACATACAGCACAAATCTCATTATCAGATATATAAGCACCCTGAGCACGTAGTGGAGCACCATTATTTTTAATTAGCATATCTCCTCTACCTAATAGGTTTTCAGCACCAACTTCATCTAATATTGTATTAGAGTCGATTTGGCTTGCTACACGGAAGGCAATACGGCATGGGATATTAGCCTTAATTGTACCATTAACAACCTGTACTGTAGGTCTTTGAGTAGCTAAAATGATATGCATACCGCAGGCTCTAGCTTTTTGAGCTAAACGAACGATAGAATCATTAACCTCAGCACCAACTTGTAATACCAAGTCATTAAATTCGTCAATTACAGCTAAAATATATGGCATATTTTCAAGTTCTTTATGTTCTTTTCTCTTATTGTTATATTCTTCAATATTACGAACACGATTTCTTGCAAATACTTCATATCTTCTATCCATTTCTTCACAAGCCCACTTTAATGCTTCACCAGCTAAATTTAAGTCAGTGATAACAGGGACTGCAAGATGTGGAATATCTCTATAGAATGTCATTTCAACCATCTTAGGGTCTACTAAAATAAGCTTAAGCTTATCTGGTGAATTCTTAATTAATAATGATACTAAAATAGTATTAATAGATACTGATTTACCTGATTTAGTTGCACCAGCAATTAAAGCATGTGGCATATCTGTAATATCTTGATATACAGGGTTACCATTAATATCTTTACCTAAAGCAACATTCATTGGTTTCTTATCATTAACAAATTTATCATCAATAATATCACCAAATTTAACCATTTCAGCTACTTCATTTGGTGCTTCAACACCAACTGTATTCTTACCAGGAATTGGACATAAAATACGTAGTGATGTAACTTGAAGGTTCATTGCTAAATTGTCTTTAATTTGGTTAACTTTTTTAACATTAACACCTGGATCTAGCATAATTTCATATAATGTAAAGGCTGGACCCTTTGTATAATGAATAACTTCACCAGCTATACCAAAAGATTGTAATGTTAAATTAATAATATCCTTATTCTCCTCAAGCCAAGCTGGTTCTGCTTGTTCTTCTTGTGAAGATTTTTTAAACATATCAGCATAATCAATATGATAATCTTTATATTTGCTTTCTTTAGCTATAAATGTAGGCTCTGATTTTGGTTGTGGTTTAACCTCTGGTTTCAAAGCTTCCTTTGTCTCCATCTCATTAGCTCTTCTAATAGCTTCTTCAATAGATATATTTCTATCTACAGGTGGATTATCATAAAATTCAATTTCTGGAGCTTCCATAGATGGCATATCTGTAAATTCAAAATCATTTGAATCTTCTGGCTCTTCAAAATTAAATTCTTCTTCAACTACTTCTTCTTTCTTTTCTACTTTCTTTTCAGTTAAGAAAGATGGAATATTAGTAGGAGTAGGTTTTGGCATACGCTCATCTTGCTTACCATATTCATATGGTGTATCATCAACTTCAAGACGAATGTCAAAGCTGCGCTCTTCTTCTTTTTCTTCTTTTTCTTCTTTAGCTTCTTCAACCTTTTTATCATTTAAGAAATCATCAACATCTTCTTCAAATAAAGATAATCCCTTTTTCTTCTTTTCTGGCTTTTCTGCTTCTTTTTCTGGTTTCTTTAAGCCTGGGTCTTCACCACCCAAAATTTCTCTTGCTTTTTCATGATTCAACATTTGGAATTCATAATATTTTGTTCCAAAACGCTTAATAATTTCATCTTCTGAAATATGTTTTTCTTCGTCTTTACGAATATAATCATAATTCATATCAACATCAACAACACCGGCATTATCAGTAAATATTGCCTCATCATCAACGGCAGTACCATAGGCCATAGATACAACTGGAGTTGGGCGGAATTCATTTTTCTTTAGATTAAATTTAAACGCTTCTGATAATTGATAAATTTCAAATGGTTCTTCATCCATCAATAGAGGAATATATAATTCTTCTTTAATTTTTTTCTTTTTCATATTAATCCTCCGCTACTTCCTTAATTTCTCTTTTTTTCATCATAGCCTTAGTTGAATCAAAATTGGAAACATAATCATCACTAATCTTATTATTTACATAAACCTTCTTTTTAAGTTTAAGGGTATTATATGTAATTTCTTCTTTTTTAGTTTCATCTTCCATATTTAATTCTTCTTTTAATTCAGTAT
>JAILGR010000138.1 GCA_024696565.1 Acholeplasmatales bacterium
TATCCTTTTATAATATAATTATAATTTATTAAAATATCAATTACAAGCGTTTTCATATATAAAAAATAAAAAAATGTTCGAAAATAGACAAAAATAATTCAGTTATTACCACATTTTGATTGACTTTTATTTGGAAAATAAATATAATGTTGAATGTCAAACATTTTAAAGAGGGATGATTATGGAAGTAAGATACGGAAGAAGAATTAATTGTCTATCAAATAGAATAAAAAGAGAGACTCAAAAGCTTGAATGTATGCAATCACTAACTAAGGTTAGTGGGCAAAATGGCTTTATTTTAGTTTATATTCATAAACATAATGATACTCCAATATTTCAAAAAGATATTGAAAGTCATTTTGGCATAACAAGATCTACTGCATCTAAAGTTATTACTTTGATGGAGAAAAAGGGATTAATTCAAAGAGCATCTAATAATGAAGATGGTAGACTAAAGCAATTAATATTAACTGAAGAAGCAATTAATATTATTAATAATGTTGAATATGAGATGGATGAATTTGATAAGAAATTAGTATCTAATCTTACAGAAGACGAAAAAGAACAGCTTCTATTTTTAATCGAAAAAATGGAAAGGAATATAAGTGAGTAGTATATGATTAGGAAATTAATGAAATCAATAAGAGAATATAAAATTCCTAGTATTCTATCTATTATATTTGTTACATTAGAGGTAATAATGGAATGTGTATTACCTTTTGCAACATCTAAATTAGTAGATACTATGAATCAAAAAAATATTGATGTTTCTCAAATTACTATGTATTCAATTATCATAGTAGTTATGGCTCTTGCATCATTAGCCTTTGGAGCCTTAGCAGGTTATTTTTGTTCTAAAGCTGCAGCCGGATTTGCTAAAAATTTAAGAAAAGATATGTATGATAAGATTACAGAGTTTTCTTTTCAAAATATAGATAATTTCCAAGCATCAAGCTTAGTTACACGTATGACTACAGATGTAACTAATGTACAAAATGCTTATATGATGTTAATAAGAACAGCATTCCGTAGCCCATTAATGATTATATTTAGTGTTACAATGTGTTTTATTACATCACCTAGATTATCTTGGATATTTATTATAGTTTTCTTCTCATTAGGCTTAATTATAGCATTAATTATGTTATCAGCTATGAAAGTGTTTAGAAAGATATTTAAGAAATATGATGCCTTAAATGAGTCTGTTAAAGAAAACATTGATGGTATTAGAGTAGTAAAAAGCTTTGTTAGAGAAGATTATGAAATTGATAAATTTAAGGCAGCTTCAAAAGATTTGAAAAAGTCATTTACATTTGCTGAAAGAATAATTGCCTTAAATGGACCTGCAATGCAAGCTGCAGTAAATATTAATATGGTAGTTGTGCTTTTAATTGGTTCATCAATAATTATTCAAAATTCAGTAATTGTAGCAGAAGAACCTGTATTTTATGATTTAACAATTGGTCAATTCCAAGCACTAACTACATATGGATTCCAAATGTTAATGGCATTAATGATGTTATCATTTGTTGTAGTAATGATTGTTATGGCTATTGAATCTAGTAAGAGAATCGTTGAAGTATTAAATGAAGAATCTACTATAGTTAATCCAGAAAACCCTATTTATGAAGTTAAAGATGGATCTATTTCGTTTAAAAATGTTTCATTTAAATATTCTGAGCATGCTAAAATAAATGCTTTAGACGATATTAATTTAGAAATTAAATCAGGTGAAACTGTAGGTATTATTGGTTCTACTGGTTCATCTAAAACTACCCTTGTAAATCTAATTTCTCGTTTATACGATAGAACAGAAGGAGAATTGTTAGTTGGTGGTGTAGATGTTAAAAATTATGATCTACAAACCCTAAGAAACAATGTTGCAGTAGTATTACAAAAGAATTTATTATTCTCAGGTACAATTGCAGATAACCTAAGGTGGGGTAATGCCAATGCCACTATGGATGAAATAAAGCATGCTTGTGATTTGGCATGTGCTTCTGAATTCGTTGAATCTTTCCCTGATAAATATGATACACATATTGAACAAGGTGGAACAAATGTTTCTGGTGGTCAAAAACAAAGATTATGTATTGCTAGAGCATTACTTAAAAATCCTAAAATATTGATCTTAGATGACTCTACAAGTGCTGTAGATACTAAAACTGATGCTATTATTAGAAAAGGATTTAAAGAATTTATTCCATCAACTACAAAAATTATCATTGCGCAAAGAGTTTCATCTATTCAAGATGCTGATAAGATTGTTGTATTAGATAATGGTCATATCGATGCAGTAGGTACTCATGATGATTTGATTTTACATAATGAAATCTATAAAGAGGTTTATTATTCCCAAAATCAAGCTGGTGCTAGCATGAAGGAGGCGAACTAATATGCCAAGAATGAATGTTAAACAAATGGGTAACTTTGATAAAAAAGGTACTTTTAAAAGATTAATTAAATATGTGTTTAAATCTTATCCTATACATTTTATTGTTATTATAATTTGTATAATAATAAGTGCAGTAGGAGCAATTGCTGCATCTATTTTTATGCAAAGATTTATTGATGATGTAATTATGGCAGGTATTAGAGCTAATGGTAGTGTAGCAGGATCAGGATTTGAAACTGTAAAGCCTACTTTAATTGCTTTAGTTATTTCTTTAAGTTCTGTATATTTAGCTGCCATTTTAGCATCAACACTTTATCAACAATTACTTTGTGTAGTTACACAAGGTTTTTTAGATAAAGTACGTTGTGATATGTTTAGTAAGATGGAAAAATTACCTATTTCATATTTTGATAGAAATCAACATGGTGATATTATGTCAACATATACAAATGATGTTGATGCAATTAGACAGGTAGTTTCTACTTCATTACCACAATTTGTTCAAGTATTATTGACTGTTTTAATGTTATTTGGTGTAATGTTATATTATTCAATTTGGTTAACACTAGTAGTTATTGTGGCTGTAATCTTTATCTATTTAGCTACAAGTAAGATTGGTGGAGGTAGTGCAAAATATTTTATTCGCCAACAAAAGAGTGTTGCTAAATGTGAAGGTTTCATTGAAGAAATGATGAATGGTCAAAGAGTAGTTAAAGTATTCTGTCATGAAGAAAAAGCTAAAGCTGATTTTGAAGTTTTAAATGAAGAATTAAATCATAACGCATTTGCCGCAAATGCTTATGCTAATATGTTAGTACCAATTATTCATAATATTGCTAACTTATTATATGTAGTTGTAGCAATTGTTGGAGTAGTTTTAGTTATTAATAATGTACCAAATTTGTCACTTAGAGGATTTGGTAATGATGAAGCTACAGCATTAACTATTGGTATTGCTGTTACATACTTAGGTATGGCAAGACAATTTGGTAACCAATTTAACCAAATATCTCAACAATTAAATTCCGTAGTAATGGCTTTAGCTGGTGCTAAGCGTATCTTTGACTTAATGGATCAAGAACCAGAAAAGGATGAAGGATATGTTAGTCTTGTAAATTGTCATGTAAAAGAAGATGGTACTATTGTTGAATGTGAAGAGCATACTGGTCATTGGGCTTGGAAACATCCACATAAAGAAGATGGTACTATTACATATACTGAATTAAAAGGTGATATTAGATTATTTGATGTTGATTTTGGATATGTCCCTGAAAAAATAGTATTACATGATGTTTCAGTTTATGCTAAACCAGGTCAAAAGATTGCCTTTGTAGGTGCAACTGGTGCAGGTAAGACTACAATTACAAATCTAATCAATCGTTTCTATGATATTCAAGATGGTAAAATTAGATTTGATGGTATTAATATTAATAAGATTAAGAAAGATGATTTAAGAAAATCTATTGGTATAGTATTACAAGATACAAACCTATTTACAGGTACTGTTGCTGACAATATTAGATATGGTAAATTAAATGCAACTGAAGCTGAAATTGAAGAAGCAGCAAAGATTGCAAACGCATATGATTTTATTACAAGATTACCAGATGGCTTTAATACTATGTTAACAGGAAATGGTTCTCAGTTATCTCAAGGACAAAGACAGCTAATCTCTATAGCTAGAGCGGCTTTAGCTGATGCTCCTGTTATGATTTTGGATGAAGCTACATCATCAATTGATACTCGTACTGAATTATTAGTATCTCGTGGTATGGATGGTTTGATGGAGGGTAGAACAGTATTTGTTATTGCCCATAGATTATCTACAGTTCAAAACTCTAATGCTATTATTGTTTTAGACCATGGTAGAATTATTGAACGTGGTGATCATGATGATTTAATTAAAGCTAAAGGTACTTATTATCAATTATATACAGGTGCCTTTGAGCTTGAATAATTTGTTTTTTTGAGAATACATTTTAATATAAATTGTTATTTACAAAAATACAAAAAAAATGTATAATGCTTTTGTATTTTAAAAGTTATGATTCCAAACGGAAGAATAGAAGATATTTATAAGAGAGTCATGGTTGGTGAAAAATGATAATGTCCTATTCTTTAGATCATTGGAGGAGCTGGTATGGGGATAAGCCATACACGTTAGCTGCGTTAAAGCAATGAAGGGCTATGTGTTTTATACATAGAACTAAGGTGGTACCGCGATAATTCGTCCTTAGAGAAATCTAAGGACTTTTTTATTTTTAAGGAGGATTTTATGAAAGATTATAAAGATACCTTATTTATGGGTAAAACTAATTTTGAAATGCGTGGTAACCTTAATAATAAAGAACCATTAATCCAAAAGAAATGGGATGATATGGATCTTTATAATAAGGTTATAAAGAAAAATGAAGGAAAAAGAGAGTATACATTACATGATGGACCTCCATATGCCAACGGAGATATCCATTTAGGACATGCTTTAAACAAGATTTTAAAGGATTTCATTGTTCGTTATAAGAATATGAATGGCTTTAAGTCTGTTTATTATCCTGGTTGGGATACTCATGGTTTACCTATTGAGAATGCCTTACAAAAAGCTGGTGTTTCAAGAAGAGATAAACCTATTACTGAATTTAGAAATTTATGTATGGAATATGCATATAAACAAGTTGAAAGACAAAAGGTTGGTTTTAAGAGACTTGGTGTTTTAGCTGATTATCAAAATCCATATATTACATTAACTCATGGTTTTGAAGCTGATCAAATTAGAGTATTTGCTAAGATGGCTGAAAAGGGCTTAATTTATAAAGGATTAAAGCCTGTATATTGGTCTCCATCTTCAGAATCAGCTTTAGCTGAAGCTGAAATTGAGTATCATGATATAACATCTAAGTCAATTTTCTTCAAATTCCCTATTGTTGATGGTAAAGGAATGTTTGAAGGGGCATCATTTTTAGTATGGACAACTACACCTTGGACAATTCCTGGTGACTTAGCTGTTTGTGCAGGCCCTGAAATTTCTTATGCTGTATTTGATTCAAATAAGGGTAGAATGGTTTGTGCTGCAGATTTACTTGAATCATTAAAAGTAAAACTATCTTTAGAAGATGTTAATGTATTAGGTTATGTATTAGGTAAAGATTTAGTTGACCTAAAATATAATTTACCACTTTATAATAGAGTTCAACCTGTCATTAATGCTGATTATGTAACTACAACTGATGGTACTGGTTTTGTACATATCGCACCAGGTTATGGTGAAGAAGACTATGAAGCTGCAAAGGTATATGGCCTTGATGTTTTAGTATGCGTTGATAATCATGGTTACCAAATGGAAAATGCTGGTAAGTATGCTGGTATGTTCTATGATGATTCTGAAGATGCTATTATTGAAGATTTAAAAGAATGTGGTTCATTACTATTATTAGATCCAATTACCCACAGCTATCCTCATGACTGGAGAACTAAAAAGCCAGTTATTTTTAGAGCAACTCCACAATGGTTTGCATCTATTGATCCAATTAAGGATGATATTTTGAATGCCATTAAAGAAGTATCTTGGACTCCAACTTGGGGTGAATTACGTATTTCTAATATGATTAAAGATCGTCATGATTGGTGTATTTCACGTCAAAGAGCTTGGGGTGTACCTATCCCTGTATTCTATGCTGAAGATGGTACTGAAATTTTAGACCAAAAGGTACTTGAACATATTGCTAATTTATTTGAAGAGTATGGTTCTAATGTTTGGTTTGAAAGAGAAGCTAAAGACTTATTACCAGAAGGATATACAAATCCTCATTCTCCAAATGGTAAATTTACTAAAGAAAAAGATAGTATGGATGTATGGTTTGATTCAGGTTCTTCATATATGACATTACATAGAAGAGGATTACCATATCCATGTGATTTATACTTAGAGGGTTCAGACCAATATAGAGGT
>JAILGR010000142.1 GCA_024696565.1 Acholeplasmatales bacterium
TAAAATATCTTTTTTTAAGGCAATATTTAAGTTTAAATAGGTATTAATATCTATAGTATCATTATTATTCTTTAAATAAGAAATACTTTGTTCTCTAATATAATCAAAAGCTTCATGAGCTTGAATAGAATATTCCATAATCTTATCGCCTAAAGATGGACACTCATTCTTTAAAATAGGAATAACATTATGTCTTAATCTATTTCTTAAATAATCATTTTCTTTATTAGATGAATCTTCAAAATATACTAAATTATTCTTATTACAATAATCATATATTTCTTCTTTTGTTACACATAAAAGTGGTCTAATAATTAAATAGCCATCTCTAACATTAGAAATAGCAATACCACCATAACCATATAAATTTGAACCTTCCATTAACTTCATTAATACTGTTTCTATTTGATCATCTTTATGATGGGCTGTTGCTATTATATTAGTATTATATTTTTTGCATAATGATTTAAAAAATTCATATCTAGCCTCATGAGCTTCACTTTGAAAATTATCCTTACTAGAATAATGATAATCTAATAATTCAAAAGGAATATTTAACTTTAAAGCTAATTCTTCCATAGCATGTTGTTCTATAATAGATTCTTTTCTTTTATTATGATTAACATGTGCTAAAACTAATTTATAGCCAAGCTTATGCAAAACATATAATAAAGAAACAGAATCAGCACCACCAGATACAGCAACAATAATAGGCTTATTCAATATTAAATTATTATTTTTAATAAATTCCTTAACCTTGTTTTCCATTCCTATTTTTCTTCCTCATCTAGCTTTTCATAACTTACTATATCTAAAACGTCACCTCGTAAATCCCATGCTTGATTAGCTGATACAGCAAACTTAACACGAACTATTTGGTTTTCTTTTCCCTTTAATTCTGAAGCATAATTTTCACATTCATCAGTAATAGTGCCAGCAAAATAATATTTAAATGCCGCACCATTTTCTTTATAATTAATATCTTTTAATGTATATAAACCATATTGATTTTTAGATACATGGGCATCAAATTCATATACATTACCAATAGCATCCTTACCTAAATTATATATTTCTTCTACAGTCTTAGTAGAATCTACTGCTTCCCATGATGGTGTATTATTTCTAGAAATAATATTTAAGTCATAAGGGTTATATATTTGAGGAGTATTATATTTAATACTTTTAATACCTCTTAAATAAACCTCATCACCAATTTCGACATCTGATGCCATATTACCATATACATATATTGTTCCTGTTTTATCAGTAACATAAAAACCAGCTCTATATTCAGGATGATCTCCTGATGCATATAAAAAGGCTGATACAATACCATGGATTGAAACTCTTGTATTAACATCAATCTCTAAAACATCAGCAATCTTCATAGAATCATCTTCAAGTGCTGATACTCTAATTTCAAAATCTCTAGTAGCAACAGCATCATTTAACATCGCAGTTGCTCTTAAAACTACAGTTTTATCTACACCACCTTCAGGATGGGTAATTTTAGCACTACCAAAAGAAACATGTAATACAGAATCATCAGATGAAGTCCAGTTTATTGTAATATCTTCAATAAATGTATCTAACAAAAACATATCATCAGGTTCTTCTGGTAACTCTATAGAATTTAAAGTGTTCTTTAATAAGACTTCATCAACGCTTTCTAATTCATCTTCAAAAGATAATAATCTTTCTTCTGGTTTTTTCTCTTTTTCTTCTTTTCTTAAGGCGGATATTGCAGTATGACCCATTGTAGCTAAAGCTACTAATGCTGAAACTAATCTATTCTTTACTTTCATCATATCCCTCCTTAAAAATTGTGTCATTTTTACACTTATACCATATTATACAATAATAAGAAAGAATTTTCATTTAAAATTAAATACATAATTTCCCATAAAACAAAAAGCGAAAGCAAACCCTTGCTTTCGCTAATTTTTTAAATATAATTATTCTTCTACTTTAGTATAAGTAATTTCAATAGATGCAATTCTAAATTGACTTGTACTTGTGTTTGTAATAGCAACAGATTTAACTGCATCAGCTGCAGCAAATTCAACTGTATCTGTAGTATGAGAAGTTGAAATAGCAGCAATCTCTGTAGTATTTACTGTACCTGTAGCGCCAGTTTTTGATGTGTCATATTTTAATACAACTTTATCAATTCTATAACCAGCTATACATGAAATTGTCATAACGTTACCGCCTGAAGCATTTCCATATAAACGGATTGAACCAGCATATAAAGCAGTATAATTAGCACTATTCTTTGTGAATTTTATATCAAAAATTGAAGTATCTAAACCTAAATCAGCTGCGAAATCATTATCAGCTGTATCAGCCTTAAGTGTAACTGATGTACTGGATGTATAAGCTATTGTCTTAGTTTTTGTTAGAGATTCCTTCTTAACTGTAAACTTAACTTCTTTTTGAAGTGTTTGTGCACCTGAAGTAATTTCTGCAACTAAAATAACTTCTTCATCAGCAGAACCTTGTACAACAGTCAATTTGTTATTATTTACTGATGTTGTTGTATATAATTGCTTAGCAGACCAAGTAATAGAAACATCACTGAAAATTGTACCCTTTGTAGTTAATTCTCTATCAGTAACATTTTCATCAATATCAGGTAATGCTAACTCATTAGCAGTAATTAATGCTTTTTCATCATCTGTTGCATCATCTGTAACCTTCATTACTTTTGTTGTTCCAGAGAATTCATATACTGTCTCATTGTAAATAACTAATGTTCCTATAGCACTAACTCTTTGGCCAAGTTTTAATTCACTATAGGCATCAATAACACTTCCTTCAACAGGTGCATTATAGAACTCAAATCTATTTACACCATCAGTAATCCATACATACTTTCCAGTAGACGCAATTTCATCAACGATACCTTGAATAAATACTTTGTCGTCTGCTTTAGCATTTTCTACTACTGTAGTAACATCATCAAATGATAATGGAGCAATTGTGAATTCAAATTCTTTCTCAAATGAAGCGCCATTACATGTATAAGTAGCAACTACAGTTACTTTTGATTCAACAGCAACTTCACCAAATGTAATTACACCTTCAGTAATTGTTGTTCCTGTAGTATCTCCTGCCTTAACTGCATATGATACTTTAACATCCTCAAATAATGCCATATCTGTAGGTAAAGTATAAGAATCTGTTGAAGCTTGATCTAATACAAGTGTTGCTTTGCTTGCTTCATATTCACACTTTTGTTGCTTTGTCTTTGTTAATGCATTTACTTTATAAATATGACCAACAAATGATGTAGCTGCATAATTAATATTTGAAGCTGAGAATGTATCATATTTATTGTATGTACCAAAATAGAATTTCTCCATAGTATAATATGTTGCTTCAGCATCAAATGTAGCTGTATCTGCTACTCTAGCATAACCTTCACCATTTGGTACAAATAAAGTTGCTTTCTTTGCTTCAAATGTCTCAGCTGTAACAGTAGCCTTAGTAGGAACTACAGCATACCAAGCACCAGTTGTTGCATCTAAAGTCCATTCATACTTAGTATCAGATAATACTAATGCGTTGCCATTTAAAGCAACATATTTACCATTTGCAAACCTAAATGAATAAACAGGGCCTGACTTTTCGATGCTAACTGCCATAGCCTTAGTAACATCTGAATCAGATAATAAGTATTTATTATCCTTATCTTCACCTGTAGCAAATAAATACTTCTTTAAGTTTCCTTGATATAAACCAAGAACATATTGAGTATTTACATCTGGTTCATCAACTACTACGTATTCATTACGAGACTTATTCTTAATAGTTAATGTAACTTCTTTTGTATCATTCTTATCATTGCATGTTAATGTAGCAGTTAATTTAACTTCTGTATTTTCATCAACTGATAAGATAGTTAATGTCTTACCATCTTCTGCTAATGTAGCAATACCATTACCTTCATTTAATACCCAAGAAATATTAACATAATCGAATGTTTCACCAACAAGTGGTAATTCATAAACACCGAATTCTTCAGCAGGAACCTTTAAAGCTTCCTTTTCAGCAGCAACCATTTCTTCATCAGTTGTGTACTTAACATAGATTTCATAAGTTTCTTTATATGTATAAGTGCCATCAGTAGCAGTTAAAACAATCTTAACAGTTTCTGGAGTCTCTGTAGGTTGGAACTTAATTACACCATTTTCAATTGTAACAGTCTTAGGTTCATCAACTAATGTTGCATCTAGTGTAACACCATCTGGTAATGTAATAGCATTTAGATCAACATCTTTTGCTCTAACAACTGCAGAATTTGATAATTTAGCATCCTTAACTGCCTTAACAACCTTAGCTGCAGCTGCAGTTGAAGCACCATCATCATTTGTAGTCTTAGTTACACAATCTCCTGTAACAGGGGCAATGATATATGCATTATTAGTATTATATAAAATACCCTTAACATTTACATAGTCATTAACCTTAATTGCTTTAACAGCAGTAATGATTTGATCAGAAGCTGTTGGAGTTTCAGCGTTAGTAACTAAATCTAAAGTATACTTATTTGTAACAACTTTAATTTGAACACCATCTTTTTCTAGTGTTAATAATTCTGCACCAGCAGTAGCTTTAGGGCTTGATGCAACTGCAGTAACTTTCCAAGATGTTAAATTAACAATGTTACCTGTTTGATAAGCTAAATCATATTGACCAGTAACTACTTGATTATCAACAGCTCTACCAGCCTTTAATGTATTTAATTCATCTGCAGTTAATGGAGCTAATACTTCATCATCTGTAATAACTTCTAATTGCTTATCCTTAGAATTTGTTGTTTCATATAAACCATTATAAATAGTAGCAACACATCCAGGAATCTTAACACGAGTACCAACCTCTAAAGAATCCCAAACTTCTTGTGAACAATATGCATAATAAATATAATATCCACCAAGTTTAGTTTGATCCATTACATATAAGTAACCATCACCATATGATGCATTATAACCAGCCTTAGCAGTTACATAACCATAAACTGTAAATGCTTCATCATATACTGTAGCTTCATCATAGAATGCATAGAATAATTCTTCTGGAGTTCTTTCATGGAATACTGTTACATCATAAACCTTAGATGTAGTTTCACCATTAAATGTAAATGTAGCTTTTAATTGAGCTTTTACTCTGTTTTCTTGAGGAGTAACCTTTACTGTATTACCTTCAAGAGCAAGTGGAGAAGATTGACCTACTACTTCCCATGCAATTGTAGCATCAACACCATCAGCATAATGAGTAGTTGTTGGTAATTCAAAATCACTATAAACTGTTGCCTTGTTTTGTGCAAACTTGAATGCATCACAAACTTCATAAACAGTATATGGACCAACGTGTACAATGAATTCTGCTGTAGCATAATCAGTCTCAGATGCATATAAAGTAACTGTTAATTTAACATCTACTCTTTTATCTGTAGGACGAGTAACTGTTGCAGCATATACACCATTAACAGCTTCTTGTGCTACTTGAATGTAGCTTGAATCAGAAGTCCATGTTAATTTGTACTCTACATCCTTATAAGCTTGAACAGCTGGTAATGTAAAGTTTTCTGTTAATGACTTATTTTCTTGTGCGAAAATAAAGCTTTTTAACACTTTTTGAGCAACTTGATCATTTTCAACAACGCCAGGGTTGTTTGGATCATTGTTACATGATACAGCTGTCAAAATTCCTAATGCAGCTACTGCTGCTACGGAAATAAATTTCTTCATTTTAAATTTTTCCTCCTAAACCTTTCTTATATCTTATTTAAAATTGAAATTTGAATAACTTAATACTTCAATAATGTTACTATTCTTAGTTTCTTGATAACCAGTAACACTAAACTTTTTACCTACCAATGAAGAAGTGTCAATTGTAGTTAAAACATTACACTTGAATGTAAATGTTTCTTCTTCAGCATCTTCTTCATAACCAATTGCTTTTGCAGTAATTGTTAATACTTGATTATTAACTTCTGCAGTTAAAACAGTAGCATCTTTATATAATGCTTCTGGATAATATAATGAAACATCATTTGAAGCAATATTTGAATTAAATGTTATGAAATATTCCTTTGATGATCTTGATAGATAATCTCCACCACTTTGCATTGGAACATAAGTTAAACCAGATACTTGATAATTTCCGTTATATAACTGTAATGAACCAGTAATAGTGAATTTTCCACCAATTTTCATGTAATTTGGAATACCTGATGAAGTATATCCTGCATATACATTGAATGTATAAATAACTCCATCAACAACATCAGAAACCTTATACATATATGTTCCACTATTAGAAACTACTGTATTAGATACATATCCTGTAAATCTAACTTTAGAACCTACTCCAGATTCTTCATTATAATAAGCATCTGGGTTAGTAGCTAATTGTTTTAAAGTTACTTCTTCAGCTTCAGTTGAATAATAAGGATCTTCATCATCACTCCAAATGTGTAATGGAACCTTTCTAGCAACTGCTTCAGCTTGAGTAAAATAATTATAGTATGCATCAGAATATAATGCTTTACATTCTGAATATCCATTTTCAACTAATTCCAAATTTAAATTAGTCCATTCTGGATTTTGTTCTGTTTTATACCAAATATAAGCTAAGTATCTTGAACCATATGAATCTACTGAAGCTGGAGTAGTTGATGCTTCAAGAACAATACCAGTTGCTGATTCTAATCTTTCTTTTGTGAAAAATGAAGCATTTTTACCCCATTTTTCGACACCACCAGTTGATTCTGGTGTATCTACACAATAAAAACGAATTGTGACACTATTGCCACCAACTACTAATTTAAATGATGCAGTATCACCATCGGCAGCAGTATTAAATGTTGCCTCACCAATACCATCTTCAACAAATTTTTTACCTTCATACTCCTTTGTAAGCTTTAATTGCTTTGTTACATCATTATAATAATCTTTCTTTTCAGGAGTATCTGGTTTATCAGGATCAACTATCGGATCTGGGTTTTCTGGTTGATTTCCTGAATCACAGCCAACTAAGCAGATGCCTGTAGCAAAAGCTACAGACATTGCTAATAGTCCTCTAATTATTTTTTTCAAAATTATTTACCGCAAGCAGAAGCTGCATCAGCTAATGCTTTTTGACCAGACTTTTGGCCCTTAATTACATACAATAATACTGATTGCATTTGATCTCTGGCTGTTGAAGATCCATTGAATGCAGGTGATGTAAAGAATCTATCAGTCATTTGAGATGCTACATTTGCTGTAACTGCTGCAATATCCTTAGTATTAGCTAAGAAATCTTCATATTCTTCAATTTCAAATGAAGATAGACGAGCAGGGTTATAACCTGAAACCATTGAGAATGAAGCTTGATAAGCAGGCTCTTCAAGCATCTTTACAAATTGCCATGTCATTAATTGTTTTTCTGATGCATTTGCTGCTTCAGTATCAAACATAACAAGTGATGGTCCTTGAGAAATTGCTGAATAATTAACTGTACCATCAGCTAACTTAGAACCAGGAAGAGGTGCTACACCCCACTTGAAGTTATCTGATGCTTGGTGAGATGCTCCACCAGATGAACCAATAGAGAATACTGTTCCACCAGCTTCAGGACCCTTAGTAAATAATGCTGATGTATAAGAACCATAATCTTTTTGAGTAGTGAAATAGTAAGCGTCATACTTTGCTTTTAAACCATCTAACCAAGAAGCTAATTCTTGAGATTCATCAAATAAATAATATGGAGACTCAGCTGAAGTATAACCCCAACCATTTTGTTCACACATATTAATAATCCAGTTTGCTTCTGAGTCATATCCAAGAGGAGTACAAGTTGGATAATAGTCTACTAATGCTTGGCATGCATTCCATAATTCGTCCCATGTTGTAGGAACAGTAAGTCCAACCTCATCTAAAGCTGTCTTATTATAATATAATACTTCTGTTGATTTTACATATGGCATTGTTAAAACATCTTCTGCCTTATAGCCATATTGTGTATAGTTTGCATAGTTAGTTGCAAAACCTTCTTTATAATAACCTTGAACGAAATCAGCGATTTCTGTTTGAGTATAACCGATTGCCTTACCATCGATAGTACCTGTTGCATTAATATATTCTGCCATATTTGCAACTTTACCTGTCTTCATATAAACAGCTACGTGGTCTGCATAACAATAAGCTAAATCTGGTTGGTTACCAGCTGATAAACCTGATGTACATGAATTTCTAACATCATCATAACCACCAATTTGACTTGCTTTAACTTTCCATCCTGGATAAGTCTCTTCAAATTTATCAATTGCAGTTTGTAATACCTTTTGTAATGAATCGCCCATTGTATGGTAGAAAATTATTTCTTTATCTCCATCATTTGTAAAATCAGATGTTTTTAATGTTTGACTAACATCTAATGCGATTGACTTATGTGTTCCGTCTTCTAAATCTTGATTTTGTTGTTCTTCTCCACATGAAGCTAATCCTAATACAGCTAGACCTGCTAAGCCTAAAAATGCTGTTTTAAATAGTTTTTTTCTCATTTTTTTCTTTTTCTCCTTTTGTTTTATATTAAAATTACGCTATGCGCAAATTCTAACCCTTAGTACCACTCTTTGAAACACCATGCATGATGTATTTTCTAAAGAATAAGAATAATACGAATAATGGTGACGATACAAGACATGCAGCACACATTCTAAGTGTAATTAGTGAATCTGATGAATTATATTGACCGCCATATAATTCACCATTATTATCTACAAATCCCATAGTCATCCAGTTTGAAATTAATTTATAATCATAACCATCGTTTACGTTAACTAAGCGTGGCCAAATATATGAATTCCATGTTCCAATGAATTTTAATAATGTAATAGAAATTAATGTTGGAGCAGTTAAAGGAATCATAACTTTAAATAAGAAACTTAAATTAGAACAACCATCTACTTTAGCTGCCTTATATAAAGATTCAGGTATTTGCTTAAACGCATTACGTAGCAAATAAATATAATAAATACTAACTAAGAATGGCAATATCATAACAATATAAGTGTCTGTCCATCCTGCTTTAACTACAGTTACATAATTTGTAATTGTATATAATTCACCAGGAATCATCATTGTTGCAAGCATTAAAGAGAATAATAAGCCTTTTCCTTTAAATTCAATTCTTGCAAAAGCATATGCTGTTAATACAATAACGATTAAACCTAATGCTGTAGATGTAATACCAATAAATACCGTATTAAATAACACTTGACCAAATACGCTAGATTTATAATTTAAAACATAAGAATAGTTTTCCCATTTAAAAGCTTGAGGGAAGAATGTAGGAACAGAAGCTCTATATTCTGGTTCACTCTTAAATGAAGATATTAGCATCCAATAGAAAGGTAAAAATGCTAAGAATGCACATAAAGTTAAGAATAAATAAACTAATATATTTTTAATAATTTTAAATGTTCTTTGTCTTTTTCTTTCTTTATTAACATCCAGTTCCAAGGAAGCTGGAGTTTCTTTTAATAATGTATTTTCCATAATGCCTCCTAGTAATGAACTTTCTTTTTACTGATAAATAAGTTAATAGCAGTAAATACCATAATAATTGCAAATAAGATCAAGGAACCAGCTGCCGCATAACCGGTTGAACCTTTTTCAATACAAGCATAAATGTAACCAACCATTGTACCCATTTCATATGTACCTGCAGGGCCCATGTTTTGTCCAAAGATACCAACGATTGCTGAATATGCTTTTAAACCACCCATTAATCCAGTAATTAATAAATATGATAACATAGGTGAAATTAGAGGAACTGTAATTCTCCATAATGTAGTTGCTTTACTTGCTCCATCTACTTTAGCTGCATCATAATATTGTTTATTAACATTTTGTAATGCACTAAACAAAATCAAAATCTTAAATGGTAGACCAGCCCAAATTTCATATACTATAATAATGAATCTGTTACCCCAAGTATTACCAATACCTTGCCAATCAACAGCTTTTATACCAAACCAACTTAAGAAATTGTTTACTAAACCAACAGTTTCTATATTTCTACGAGTACCTACAATTTGAAAGAATGTAAGGAATACGGCACCCATTGCGATAGCATTTGTTAAATAAGGCAAGAATAAAACTGTTTGATAAGCCTTTTGTAATCTTTTAATAGAATTTAAGGCTACAGAGATTAATAATGCTAAAATCGTAGATACTGGTACAGATACAAACGCAAAGAATAATGTATTATCCAAGCAAACTACAAAGTTTGCAGGAACACCAGTTTTATTTGTAATTACTTTAGCAAAATTCTCAAAACCAATAGATAATTGATATGTTTTATCCATAGCTGCATAATTATTCATAAATGCAGATATAACAGAATTAACAATTGGATAGAATGTAAAAACCATCATCAACAATACTGCAGGGGCTACGAAAAACCAACCACTTAATGATTTAACAACTGATCTTCTAATATACCAAGCTTTTGAATGTCTAGGAGTCATTTTGGGAACTCTATTTTCATACAACGCTTCCATTATCTCAGCCTCTTTTCTGTTTCAACATCAAATAAGAAGACCTTGTTAGGCACTAAATCAAATTTAACTGTTTCAGCTTCCTTAATATATACGCCAGATTCAATAATTGATCTAATTGTTGGCTTAACAGAAGCCTCATGTGTTGAAATAACTGATTTATCTCTACCCATTACTTCAATATTTTGTAAATTTAATGTTAATACTCCTTTTTCATTGTGTACAAATCCTTCTGGACGAATACCAACATAAATATTGAAATGCTTTTTCTCTAATGATTCCCATAATCTATTAGCTTTTTCAGATAATGTATCATAATCAGACTTTGCAAGTCTCATTTCGTATACTAATTTTCTATTAAGTTTTTCAACTTGAGCTTCAGTCTTTCCTTGAAGCTTAGCATCGTAAACTTCTTTTAATTTTAAGTATTCAGCATTTCTTTCTTCAGCAAGAGCCTCTAATTCACCAATCTTTTGTTGGTAGAATTCAGTATAATCTTCTGCATCAGCAATTCTTTCTTCACCGATATATACACCACCATCTTTAATCTCACCTGTAAAAATGTTAATAGGAGGTGTACCTAAGAAGTTTGCAACGAATAAATTATCAGGATCATCATAGATTTGTTGTGGTTCACCAATTTGTTGAACAATACCTAGCTTCATAACAACCATGATATCGCAAATGGACATTGCTTCTTCTTGGTCGTGTGTTACGAATACTGTAGTAATACCAGTTTCTTTTTGAATACGTTTAATTTCTTCTCTTGTTTGTAAACGTAATCTTGCATCCAAGTTAGAAAGAGGCTCATCTAGTAATAATACATTAGGCATTTTTACTAATGCACGAGCGATGGCAACTCTTTGTTGTTGACCACCTGATAATTCACTAGGTTTTCTTTTTAATAATTCCTCAATTTGAACTAAGCTTGCTGCTTCTTGAGCACGAACCTTAGCTTCTTCTTTTGGAATTCTCATATTTAGTAGTGGGAACATAATATTTTGTTCTACTGTCATATGAGGGTATAAGGCATAATTTTGGAACACAAGTCCAATACCTCTTTTTTCTGGAGCTAAATCTGTAACATCGTCATCTCCAAAGTAAATTGCACCACCAGTAGGTTCTTCCAAACCTGATAACATAAATAATGTTGTA
>JAILGR010000159.1 GCA_024696565.1 Acholeplasmatales bacterium
TATTCAACATATAAAGTATAGCTTCTAAAAAATAATACTCTTCTTCTAAAATACTCACCATTAAGTTCACTTGAAGTTTTAGTTACTTTACAAATAGATTTAACGCCACTATATTGTATTTTTCTATGCTTTTCATATGTATACTATCTGATGCACCAATAACTATAAGTGCAATAGGAATTAAAATTAATATAATAAATGGCACAAAAACACCTACAATAAATTCTTTTTGATAAAGTGTTATAGCAAGTAAAATACCTACTAAAAGAACTAAATATACTAATCCATTAATTAGAAAACTAAATCCTATTCTTTTATCTCCTTGTCTTTTCATACTATCCCTTCTATTGATTAACAACAATAATCTTTTCCTCATCTACATAACATAATTCATCTTGAATATAGCAAACAATCATATCACCAATTTTAGTTTTATGTACTACTTCACCTGAAATACGAACTTTTAAATTATATTTTATTCCTGAAAAACTTTTATATTCAACAATCATGTAGTGGCTTACTATATGTAATCTACCACCACTATATTCTTTAAAATTAACTATTTTACAAACTGATTTTTTACCTGTTTCTTTTAACTTTTTTATCTTATTATATTTTACAATTGATATTATTCCTGCTATTAAAAATATTAATACAAATGGTGCAAACATATATACAGGAATAAAAATCTCCGGAATGATAATTCCTTTATCTGCAGCTGGTGTAAATACTACTAAAAATATAAAAATCATTACAAGAAACATTATTACACTTGAAAAAATACATTCTCCACCTGTAGTAATTGATGGTTGTCTTTTCATATTAATCACTCCTTATCTAAAGCATTTCTGCGTTTTTTTCCAAATTAACATACTCATAAGCGCCAAGCCAAAGCTTAGCGCTTATGCCATAAATCATTAAACCGATTCATTAATTATTACTATGTTCTATTTAAACATAGCAAACAACTACCCCAAGCATAGCATTCAATAACCATTCCTGATGTAAGTTTGATATCGTCATTTTGATTGAATTTAGTTATTAAATCTCTGCCTTTTGCATTTTTATATAGAATGCTAACTATTTAATTTTTTTGTTTTTTAGTGTATCTAGGAGGCATCCTCTTACTAATAAAACAGTGCCACCTATTACACCTAAAAGCCCTAAAGCAGTAAATATAAACAAGACAATTAAAACATAATCTTTAGCATAAATGCTATTCCAATATATTATTTCAATTATCTTTGGTACTAATACGCCCATTAAAATAGCTCCACCTACTAATAATACTACTTCAGAAAAACCATTTACGTGAGTCTTCATTTCCAAATGCCTATATTTTAACCTTTCTCATTTCACATTTTCCCTTTTACTCATTTCCCATTTGCTTTATTACTTTTTCCCTATTTTATATGTTTTACACTCATTCTCCCCAGAATTGTATAATACACACTCATATTCCATAAGCCTTTGAACTTTCCTTGTAAATAAATAGTAAAATCTTTTCTTCTTTATCCTCCTTATAATTTTTTTATGTATCTTAATTAATCTATAGGTTCTAATTACTCTGTTCATCACCCCCTTTAAATCTCAAAAAAAAGACCTCTACCCTAATGGATAAAAGTCTCAGATTTTAAAAGATGCCCGAGTTTCAAATAGAAACTGTAATGACGAACAAATTCCAATTAAAATGGTTCTTACTCCCCTTTATTTTTAAAGAAGATATTCAATTTTCTTTACACCTAAATATTATAATATAACACCAATATTGTCAACAAAAATCGTAAAAAATCGTACATGACTATTTCTTAATAAAATCATAATATTCTTTTTTAATATTTTCAAGATTAGTATATATACTAACAGCATGATCTGAGTTAGCTAAATATAGATATTTTTTAGATTTAATGGCTTCGAAATTCTCCTTTGCCATTGATAATGGAACAATCTTATCTTTTTTGCCATGAATCATAAATACAGGTATATTTGTGTTAGATAGGGCCTTTTTAGCTAAGCCCTTTTCTAAATTAAATTTTCCTAATAATTTACAATATAAAGAAATACCTAAAGTAAAGAATTTAGGGAAGAATTTTGATTTTCTTCTTATTGAAAATAATACTTCCTCATAAGTTCCAGTAAAAGCTGAATCAATAATTAACGCTTTAACAGTACTATCTAATTTATCAGATATCATAGATACTATAGCTCCACCCATAGATACACCATATAAAACTATTTCTTTAGGATTATAATTATCCTTTAAAAAGTTATACCAAAGCATTGCATCTTCTTTTTCTTTTACACCAAAGGTAATATATTTCCCTTCACTTTTTTCATGTGCTCTTTCGGTAATCAATAATATATTATAACCATCTTCTAAAAACCAAAGCCCTGGAGTATTAATATTATTAAAAGGGCTAGCATGATACCCATGGAAAAATAATAATGTTTTAGCACTATTATTATTATAATATCTACCATATAGCTTTAAGCCATCATTACTAATAATTGATACCTCTTCATATTCTAATTTCATAAATTTATCCATATTAGCTAAAGTAATATCCATAAAATCT
>JAILGR010000171.1 GCA_024696565.1 Acholeplasmatales bacterium
AGAAAAATGCTATAATTAAAGTTGGTGATACTTATGGTATTAGATATAGCAATTGAAGTTTTAAATCTAATTGAAGAAGAAGGTTATAAGGCTTATTTAGTTGGTGGTTTTGTTAGAGATTATTTATTACATTTAGATATAAATGATCTAGATATTACAACTAATATGCCAATAGATATCTTAAAGAAAAAATTTAATATATTAGATAATGGCTCTAAGTACTTAAGTGTTACTATTTTGTATAAGGGTTATTCTTTTGAAATAACCAATTTTAGAAAAGATTTAGGATATATAGATCATAGACATCCTGATGTTTTAATAGCTAATTCGATTGAAGAAGATTCTTTAAGAAGAGATTATACTATAAATGCTTTATATATGGATAAAAATGGTCATATTTTTGATTTTCATGATGGTTTAAAGGATTTAGCTAATAAAGAATTAAAAATGATAGGTAATCCATTTTTAAGGTTTGAAGAGGATGCCTTAAGAATATTAAGAGGCTTATATTTTTCATCAAAGTTAGGTTTTCAAATAGAGTCTAATACTTTATTTGCGATGGTAGATAAAAAAGAATTATTAGCCTCTTTACAAGAAGAAATGTTATATAAATATTTTATTAAGATTTTATATTTAGATAATGACCAAGCTATTAGATATATTAATGAATTAGATTTATTTCAATATATTCCTAAGTTTAAAAGATGGTTAAATTTAGTTAATAAGGATATTAAAGAAGAAGATTTAGTTTATTACTATTATTTAAAAACAAAAGATTTTCCAATTAAAGTATCAAATAATGTAAAAGAAAAAGCGAAAGTATTAGAAGTGTTGTTAAAATCTATAGATGCTTATACATTATATCAAAATAAAGTATTATATTTTGAATTAAGGGATATACTAAAAGCTTTTGGCTGTGATATAATTAGGGCTGATGAAATAGTGGATTCTTTTATCATTAAAAATGATAAAGAATTAGCTATTAGTAAAGAAGAAATAGCTTCCCATTATGTGGGAAAAGAAAAAAGTATTCATATTGAAATGGTTAAAAAAGCCATTTTAAATGGGGAAATAGAGAATACTAGAGAAGATATTTTAGATTATTTAGGTGGGCAAAATAATGTTTAAAGGAATGAAAGCATATATTGATTCTTATGAATTAATTTCTATCTTAGTTGAAAAATCACTTTGTTACCCAATTAAAGTATTTTATTTAGTTGATGGTGATTTTAGAAAAAGATTAGAATATTTAGATTTAGCAGAGGATTGTCAAGAATTCTATAAATATAGAATGAGATTTGATTACTCTATTGAATTAAATAAAGAATATATTATTGAAGATGAAAGTGGTAACCGTTGTTTCTTAAGAAGTGGTTCTATTATTAGAAGTCCTGAATTTGAAAGAAAATTCGCATATGATGGACCTTTAGGTGCTGAATATCATAAAGAATATACAATATTTAGAGCTTGGAGCCCTGTTGCTAAAAAGCTAATGGTTGAATTATATAAAGATTCTGGAAAAGAACGTTATGATTTTACATATGTAAATAAAGGCTTATGGGAATGTGTAGTAGAAGGAGATCTTGATGGAATTGGTTATTTATATTTCGTTAAGGTTAATGAAAGATTACAAGCATTATTAGATCCATATGCTATTTCATCAGCTGAAAATGAAAAATATAATTATGTAGTTAATCCAGATAAATTTTATAAAATGAAATATCCTATGCCAGAATTTAGTGGTATTTATACTGATGCGGTTATATATGAGGCTTCAGTAAGAGACTTTACTAACCAATTAAAATCTGAAAATTGTGGAACTTTCTTAGGTATGGTAGAAAATAATCCTACTGATAAAGGACCTACTGGTCTAGATTATATTAAGTCATTAGGTATTACTCATTTACAGTTATTACCAACATATGACTTTGGTGGTGTAGATGATGTTGATAAAGATTCTAGATATAACTGGGGTTATAATCCAGACCAATATATGGTGCCATGTGGATGGTATTCTAAACATCCTGAAGATCCATATTCAAGAATTAATGAATTATTAGAATTAATTGATGAATGCCATAAAAGAGGCATTAGAGTTATTATGGATGTTGTGTTTAACCATGTATATCACTGGAAAACATTTGGTTTTGAAAAGTTAGTACCAGGTTATCCATATCGTGTTAATTTAGACGCAACAGTTAATAACGCATCTGGTTGTGGTAATACTATGGCAACTGAAAAATATATGAATTCAAGATTCATTACTGATGTTCTAACATTCTATGTTAAAACATATAAAGTATCAGGCTTTAGATTTGACTTAATGGGATTATTAGATATTAATTCTTTAAATAACTCATTTAAAAAATTAAAAGAATTAGAGCCTAATATTATGTTATATGGAGAAGGCTGGAATATGGATAATCCACTTCCTGATGAATTTAGACCTCATATGTATAATCATAAGAAAACACCAGGTTATGCTTTCTTTAATGATAGATATAGAGATTATGTAAGAGGTTCTCAGTGGGATAAACAACCAGGTTATGCCTTTGGTAGTGGTAAATCATTATATGACTTACATAAATTAGTTTTAGGTTCTTGTCTAGATTATTATAGATTTGATGAACCAAACCAAACTATTAATTATGTAGAATGTCATGATAATTATACTTTCTATGACTATGGTTATTATGCAATTAGTCAATCTGATGAGGCAGTTAGAAATGCTTCTAGATTAGCATTAGAATTAATATTAATATCTATAGGTGTACCATTTATTCATGCTGGTCAAGAATTCTTTAGAACTAAACGTGGTGTAGAAAATGCTTATAATTCATCTGATTATATCAATATGATTGATTATAGAAGAAGAGATGAATATATTGATAATGTTAATATTATTCGTGATTTAATTCAAATTAGAAAAGAATATGATTGTTTTAGAATTTCTACTAAAGAAGAAGTTTTAGAAAGAATTCATAAATTAGATGGTGTTACAACATTACATACTGCTGGATTAGTTGCTCAAAATGATGGCTTTAATTTATATGTTATAGCTAAAAATGATAGCTGTGATTTTGAACTTGAAATCGGTAAATCAGAAATGATTTTCGATGGCTTTGGAAGATGTAGTAAAAAGGAAGAAAAATATATTTTACAAAAACCAGGAGTATATATTTTTAGAAAGGATAAATAATGTTATTTATTGGAAAAATATCCCAAATGAATACTTCAGATGGAAGATTAAATCTTTTAGTTGTTGATAAAAATGATACAACTATTAATTTAAAGATTAAAGCTGATTCTGGTGTTGTTTTGGGGAGAGTTTATGCATTTGAATATGAGGTTATTCAAGGCCAAGAAAGAAATACATTTAATGTTTTAAGCTATAAAGAAGTAGATGAATTACCTTTAAGTTTAATGGATGAAACATTAAGAGATTTCTATAAATCTAGTCCTATTAGTTTAGAATATAGTGAAGCTGAGATTAATAAATATATTTCTTT
>JAILGR010000174.1 GCA_024696565.1 Acholeplasmatales bacterium
ACATCTACACTATCATTTCTATCAATAATTTCATAGTCAAAATTAGAATAAGAAATACCTTTTGGTCCACCATGTAGCGAATTAATATTATTCCAATTCTTTGGCAAAATATAATCTTTGTCACCTATTTTACATTTAGCATCTTTAATTCTTCCTGCAAATCTACCAATTAATTTACCATAATATTGACTATTATTGTAAAATTCATCGTAGACTAAAGGTGTCATGATTCTATTTTTTCCTTTAAATATAATTTTATAAAATGATGCCCCAAAACTACATAATGTAACACATAAATTCTTATTATTTTTAACCTCAATAAAAGTAATTTCTTTATCTTTAAACTTATTAATTTCCATATATGCCTCCATAAAAATAAAAGGGAGGCTTGCTCCCTTAAATTATCGTTTTAATGTTAATTCAACAAATTGAACATCTTTCTTTGAATCCATAGCCTTTAATGCTACTGCATTCAATAGACCAAGCTTATTAATTTTATCCTTCATATAATAAGTATATAGAGGTCTACGCCAAATCTCGACAATCTTAACACTCCATTTAGATATTTGAGCATCATCATCTACACTGAAATAGAAACCAATATTCTCTTTAACTTCTTCTTCTGTGAACTTGTTCTTTAAAATCTTCTTTAAGCCCTCAGCAGAAGCTGCATCAAATACAATCATACCATCTCTGAATTTATCAGCGATATTGGCAACAAGCTTCTTTACATCTTCTCTTTTCTTATAATGGAATAAATCTATACCATAGAAGAAAATACCATCATCTCTAGTCCATTCAATTTTATCGAACCAAGAATAATCTTCTTCCCAAATATCAGCAATAATACCTTGTTCTCTATCACCTTTACCTACAGCTTCTTTTCTTGCAATTAATACTTCACGAGTATCTACATTGTAAGCTCTACATTGTCCATTATCAATTTGAGGGAAAATAGTAGAGAAGCCACAAGATAAATTAACTAATACACATTTTGGATGATCTTTCATATATTTCTTTGCTGCTTCAATTGTATTATATTCAGCTATAGCTAATCTAGCTGCCTCTGGTTTAGTTATTTTATCTGCATATTTAGGCAATTGGAAATCATACTTTTTAAATAATTCAACACAACCTGGATCCTTGAATACTTCTGGCCACCATTCTAATGCTAAAGCTCTAGGATATAGTTTTTTTAAACAATCGTATTCCAAGGTATTTCTTTCAACTTTAATTCCCATAAAATCCCCTCCATAACATAATATCTTATAAAAGTTATTATATCTCATTTTATTCTAAATAAAAAGGTTAAATATAAAATATTCATTATTTTATCAATAATTTTGAATATTTTTTTAATATAATAGACTTTTTTATGAAATAATATCCACTTTCCCACTTAATGTGTGATATATGGCACCTACTACCTTAATTTCATTGTTGGGCTTTATATTTAAATCATTAATTTTATTAACTACACCTTTGACATTTAGGATGGATGCTTTAGTCATATCTTCTTCATTACCAATAGACTTTTTAATATCTTCAACTAAATAATTTATATATTTTCCACCCTCATTATGGATTGTAGCACCTATAGCTCCACATTTAGTATGCCCTAAAACCATAACTAATTTAATATTCAAATGACAAATAGCATATTCTAAAGAAGCAATGCCATAATTATCTAAAACATTACCAGCCACACGAATAACAAATAAATCACCAATACCAACCATAAATATTTTTTCTGGTATAACTCTTGAATCAGAGCAACATATACAGCAAGCTATAGGATTTTGTCCATGATGGTGAGTTTTTTCTCTAATTTCTTTAGAAATATCTCCCAAATGGTTTCTTTTAGCATCCATATATTCTAAATTACCATCTAATAATCTTTTTAATATTTTATTTGCATCCATAAAAACACCTCTTTAATTTATTTTAAAATATTTAAAAAAAAGAAAAAAGACCTAAAACATACTTTTAGGCCTTCCTTATACACAATTACTATAATTAATTGTTCTTCTTTGCAGCAATCTTATCTGCGATTTCATAATCCTTTGCATTACATTTACCCTTTTCGTCCATGTCTGCTTCAGATAAAACCTTGTATAAATATACGATACCAACTACTGCTAAAGTAATTAATGCGATTGTAACGAATGTACTCATTATTTTTTCCTCCTGATTTTTCCTTAAATATTTTTTATATATAAATTGAAATTATTTTTATTATTAGTTATTCTTTCTTGCTGCGATCTTTTCTGCAATCTCGTAATCCTTAGAATTACATTTACCCTTCTCGCTGTTATCCTTGTCAGATAATACACTGAAGAGATATGCAATGACTGCAACTGCAAAAGCTAATAATACAACTGTTACGAATGTATTCATACTTTATCCCTCCTTACAGCCCTTATTATATACCCCTTTTTACAAATGAAAATATGTAACCATTTTCATAATTTATGAAACCTTTTTCATATTATTTTCATAAAGAAAAAGGCCTTTTTGGGCCTTCTAAAACGATTATGCTACATTTTCACAACAGTTTTCATTTCATTTTCATATTATTTTCATAATTAGAAATGTTTTCCTTCTAAACAAACTTTCTTAAGCATATCTAAAATAATTTTAGCAACTGTAATCATAGAATTATTATTTTGGATAATGCTATCTTTCATTTCTTTATTGCCAACTTCAAAGTGAGGGACTACACTCCCATCACTTTTTTTAATAAAGGATGAAGCCATAGCTTGTTTAGAAAAATGAACTGAATCACAAGCAAATTTATATACCTTATCAAAACCAGGATAATCTTCTTTTACTTTTCTTTTTAAATATCCATCTGACATGTTTTGTTCTTCATCAACCATTACATTATTAACTCTTTCATTATTTTGAATCATATCCATAACTGATTTTAATCCTAATTCTTTAACAGACTGAATTGCTAAACAGTTATCACATAATAATCTCAATAATGAAATTTGAACAGTAATGTTATATTTCTTTAACGCAAACATTGATGCATCCAATATATCAATGGTCTTTTTAGTAATCATACCAGCAAATACTACTTCTCTAGTTAGGGCATTTTTATAATATTTTAATATAGCTTCCATAAAAGAAATGAATGTTTCTTTCATAGAACTGATTTTCTTTAATTCCTCTTCCATATTTAAAACCTCAAAAAAAATACTAATTTCATTTTACACGAAATTAGCACTTTTTTAAAGAATATTAAGTAATAACGTTACAACTGGAATAGTTATAAAGCATAGCATTGTAGAAACCAAAACACAGTTTGCCGCTAATTCTTCTTCTGCATGATGAATCTCTGCCATATTTAATATTACTGATGCACAAGGCACAGATGATATAATTAATATTGCTTTTTTAAAATCAGCATCCAAAAATGGTAACCAATATACAGCAAAGAAACAAACTATAGGAAAGACAATCATTTTTAAAAAACATATTAAATATATAAATGGTCTAGTCCATAGATTTTTAAAATTAACTGTAGCAAGTCTAATACCTAATATTAACATACATACTGGAGTTGTCATTTGACCAAGTAAATTAACAGCCTGGGCAAATACATTAACTGTATCATTAAAAGCTATTTTATCTCCAAATATAAATGCAGGTATAGCAATTACTAAAGCAATTGTGGTTGGATTTAAAACTGCCTTCTTTATTGAGATATATGATTTATCATTAGTTAAGCAAAATACTCCAACTGTAAATACTAGTATATTCATTGTCAATACATATATAGATGAATAACAAGCAGCTATAGGATTATCTACTAAAGCCATTACAAGTGGAAGGCCAAAGAATCCAACATTTCCCATTACAGAAGCACCAGTTAATAATCTATATTTAGCATCATCATATTTTCTTTTTAATATTAAATATAAAACAACTATTGCTAATGTTTGAAGTAATAATGTAGCAATAGCAAAATATAGCATTTCAAGCCCCATTTGCCATTTATCCATTCCTCTTTCTACTGCAACTACTGATGCGTTATAGAATGCATAAATAACCATACAAGGACCACATACATATACTAATATAGTAGACATAGTGGATAGGTGATTTGCTGAAGCTCTTTTTAATTTACAAAGGACAAAACCAGGAATAATAAAACATAAAGATACAATTACTCTAATCAAACATGTTAAAAAGGTCTCAAGCATAATCTCACCACTTTTCTTACTAATATTATATATATTGTTTTATATCATTACAAAATGATAGCCTTTTCAAAAGAAAATAGCTAGTTGCCTAGCTATTTAATAGTTATTAATTTCTTATTTATATCAATAGATATTTCTTGTTTAAATAAATCATTTAAAGCAATTAAGCCTGATGCATTTACATCAGCTAATTGTTCTATAAATTGTTTTTCA
>JAILGR010000198.1 GCA_024696565.1 Acholeplasmatales bacterium
TATTATGAATATCTATATAATATTGATGACCTAGCTTATGATGGTTTAAAATTAGTCCATAAATGTGGCGATTTTAATGAAGATTTAGAAGATGAAGATGAAAGGATTTTATTAGTATTTAAAAAGGAGTGTTAATTATGGAATCAGATAAAAAAAGATTGTCCTTTAAGGATTTCTTAAAAAAATATCATATAACGACAACCATTATTATAATATCTGTTTATTTAATAATTGTATTGGCTCTTTATCTAATACTAAAATTTACTAATCAAGTAGATGATAGTGGTAATCCTTATACATTCATTGATGTCTTCTTATTTAACTTCTTAACCGTAGCTGGTAATGATTATATCTTTACTGATTCAGTACCAGCTAAAATAATTGGTATTATTCTTCTACTATTTTCTATGTTTGGCTTTTCAGCTATTACAGGTTACTTATCTAGTGCATTCGTAGAAAGAAAATTAAGTTCAAGAAAGGGATTAAAGAAAATGCAAAATCTTAAAAATCATATTATTATATGTGGTTGGAAAAATGATATAAAAGTTTTAATTAAGGCTATCTTAAGAAAAAATAAAAATCTAACTCCTGCCAATATCATTTTAATAAACAATCAAGGTGATGATAAAAATAGGATATTACAAGAAGATGATGAATTAGCTAACTTAAATATCTTAAAAGGAGATTTCACTGAAGAACAAACATTAGTTAATGCGAATGCTAAATATGCAGCTAAAATATTAATTTTAGGTGAAAACCAAGAAGGTATTGATGATGAACTTGTAGATTCAAGAGTCTTTGTTGGCGCCTTGATGTTTAGAAACCTAAACCCAAAGTGCCATATTTGTGCTGAAGTAAAAACTGAAAGATATAAAAACTATCTAGAAGCCCAAAACTGTGCTGAAGTTGTATATACTGAAGAATATACAAGATATATACTATCTACTTCTACTAACTATAGTGGTATGTCAAAGGTAATGTCATCATTTTTAGATAATGGAGATGGAGATGCAGTCCAAATTAATCCTATTAATGATAGTTGGATTGGTAAGACCTATAAAGAATTATTCGATTGGTACAAAAAAGAAAAAGGTATTTTAGTTATCGGTCTTTTAGAAAATATGGGTGTTGAAAGAGAACTTAAGCATCAAATATTGTCAGAAGCCCAAAAATCAACTAATTATGCTTCTATTATCCAAAAGCTAAAAACAGTTAAGGATTTAAAAACTAATTATCCTCATCTAAACCCAGATGATAATACTATCTTAACTAAAAATATGGGTGCTATAATCATCGGAAAGGAAATAATCTAATATGGATATTAATAGTTTAAAATCTTTCCCTATGCTAAAGGGAATTAGCGATTCTGACTTAGAAGCTTTTTTAGAATATACTAAAGAAGAAAACTTTGATAAGGGTTCTAACATTATCACTGAAGGTGATGATGGTAATGTTATGTATTTTTTAATTGAAGGTTCGGTTGACATTATTAAAAAAACAATGTATGGTGAAGACTTTGTTTGTGCATCACTAAATTCTAATATGCACTGCGTATTTGGTGAGATGGCCCTAATTGATAAAGATAAAAGATCAGCTACAGTTAAAGCTACTTCTTTTTGTAAAACATTATCAATAGACAATATAAGCTTTGAAGATTTCTGTTCAAAATATAATAAAGCCGCTATTTCATTATTAAAGCTAATGAATATTAATTTAATTAGAAATCTTAGAAGCGAAAATGAAAACTTAAAAATCGTATACCAAGCCTTAATTGAAGAAATAGAGGGAAAATAAGATGTATAAGTATAAAATTGATGAGTTATTATTACTAGAAAACATATCATATATTCCAGATGATAAGCCTTTAATTTCCATATTGAATTATAAAAATAAAAAGGTTTCTGACTATTTAAATAAAATAAAAATAGATGAATTAATTGATGATAAAGATTATCAAAGCTATATGAATGGTTATGACTTTAAAAACCTTCTTACAGCTATGAAAAATAATCAAAGAATTATGAATCTAACCATCCTAGATACTCATGTAGATGAAGCATATGGTGGTGGTGGAGGTATTTCTTGTGTATTACTAGATGAAAAAGAAAATGAAGTTTTTATCGTCTTTAGAGGTACTTCTAACAATGAATGGACAGATGATTTCATTGGAGCAAACACTATTGATACATTCCAACAAATCAATGCCTTAGAATGGTATAAACAAATATATAATAACTTACATTTAGAAAAATATTATATTACTGTCTTAGGTCATTCAAAAGGTGGTAATAAAGCTAAATATATTACTTTATTAGATGATAGTGTCGATCGTTGTGTATCTATTGATGGACAAGGCTTCTCTGATAAATTCTTCGATCATTATAAAAAAGAAATTCTAGCAAGAAAACATAAGATTGAAAATCATAATATTGATTTTGATTATGTAAATATTTTAATGAATGATATTGGTGAAAAAACATATTATGTAGGTCATGAATATGGCAGGGGTGCTTTTGCAGAAGCTCACTGTCCTAATACATTCTTTAACTTTACATCATTAGGCATATATGAAATAAAAGTCAATCCATTAGGTCAAAGACCTGAGATGCAAATATTAGACCAATTTGTTAATAGTATGATTCGTTCTGCCATTAATGATAAAGAGCGTTCTGAAAATAATAAATTAGTTGGTATGTTAGTAGAAAGAGCATTCTCAATGAATCCAAACAATATGGATTTAGCTGATTATGTAGCATTCTTATGTGATACAATTAGTGACCCTAAATATATTGATAATGCGGCATACCTATTATCTTTTTGTATTATTTATACAAAAAATAATCCTAATTTATTATTTTCAGAACGCTCTTTATCATTAATGGCAGAACGAATCATACTATTAACAAATTGGTCTAATA
>JAILGR010000200.1 GCA_024696565.1 Acholeplasmatales bacterium
TAATTATTTCATTATTAAATACCCAAGGATAACCATTTAATATATTTTCTTCTTCTTTTTTATTTAATATGACTTTTAACATAAAACATCTCCTTTTTAGAGTATTTTTATTCTAACACACCATAAAATAAAAAGATAGGATTACTCCTATCATTTTAATAATTTATATCATTTAAATTTGCAAAACTAGCAAACTTATCCTCATTATCATAAGTTTCTCTTTCACCATTTAGGCTTTCTAATAATTTCTTATGATTTGGATTAACATTATTTTTTGAATCACAATTTAAATTAGAAATTTTAGAAGCTGTCTGTAATCTTTTATAATAACGTTTCTTATTCTCTATTTGATTTAATCTTCTATACTTACTTAATTGATGGACATTATGAATATCCTCCGCCACTTCAAGACCTGCCACAATTAATTCTAAAATATCTTCCATAATCTTCATCCTCCATTTTGGATAATTATATCACTAATAGATAATACTTACAATTATACAGTTATTTGGTTTTTACCATGATGCTTGCCATAATATAGTTTTTCATCAGCAATAGTTATCCACTCTTCTAAAGAAATACTATCCTTATAATCTGCAACACCAATAGTAATAGTTGTCTTTAATACTTTTCCATTATAATTAAATTCATAAGAATCAATAGTTTTTCTAATTCTATCTATTTTATTTATAGTATCATCCATATTATCTAATTTCTTAGCAATAACTACAAACTCTTCTCCACCCCATCTAGATACGAAATCATCCTTTGAATTTTCTTTTGCAATATTTGATACTTCTTTTAATATATAATCTCCACATAAATGACCATTTAAATCATTTAATGCTTTAAAATCATCTATATCAAATATTACCATTAAATAATTATTTTTTTGATCTCCTATTTTATCAAAATAATTAGCTAATCCTTTTCTATTCGCAAGACCTGTTAATTTATCTGTTTCTGATTCCTTCCAAACCTTTTTTTCTAGGTTTGCAGTATATGTAGTTAATATCGCTAAAAAAGTAGTAGAAAAACCAAATACTATAGCTATATGGGCTACATATAATATTCTTTCAAATATAGGATCAACTACAAGCATAGCCCCATTATATTCTGACCAAAAATATAAGAAGACAAATAATAACATATATATAATACTAAAAAATACAGGATGAATTCTATTTCTTCCAAACTTAGAAAAGAATCCAGCAAAGAAAATTAGTGAGCTTAAACCAATTAAGCATATTTGAAATCCTGCTTGAGGTCCTAAATAAACAGCTCCAAATGTCATATATAATGCAATCTCTATTGCTGAGATAATTACATAAATTGTATAAAGCTTAATTCTTATTAATAAAAACATTAAAGCATATATTAATACACTTCCAATATTTACATATACCATTACAAATACACTTGTAGATAAGAAAAAGATTATATATGCTATATGAGCTATAAAAAATACTAAACAAGAAATAAAACTAGATTTGTGGATAATTCCATCAAAATCCTCTTCTAATCTGTTTTCCAAAATATCACATCATTTCATTAATTTTTTTCCCTATTAGCTTTTAACAATGCTTCAAATTCATCCTTTGGTATAGGTCTACTATATAAAAAGCCTTGAGCATTATTGCAACCTAATTTGACTAAAAAATCAGCCTGTTCTTTAGTTTCTACTCCCTCGCATATTACACTAATATTTAATCTTTTTGCCATATCTATAATGGACCCAATAATTATTTCATCAGAATCTGTCAACAACTCTCTATTTATAAATGATCTATCAATTTTAATTTCATTAACCCTAAAATCTCTTAAAACCGATAGTGAAGAATAACCAGTACCAAAATCATCAATTGAAGTTCTTATACCATTTTGATGCATCTTATTAATGAATTTGGCTAATCTTTCATTTTCTTCTAAATTTGTTGTCTCAGTAACCTCTAAGACAATATCTTCACTTTTAACATTATATTTTTGAATAATACTAATAATTCTATCTTCTAAATTATCATCATTAAAATCACTTCTAGATAAATTACAAGATGCAGGAACTATATCATTACCTAGATTTCTATAATTATGAATATCATGACATAAATGCTCTAATACATATAAATCTAGTTCTACAACATCTCCATTTTTCTCAAGGATAGGCACAAACAATCCAGGAGGAACTACATTTCCATTACTAATCCATCTAGATAATGTTTCAACTCCAATTATTTTACCAGTTTTAATATCAAATTTTGGTTGATAATATATAACAAATGATCCTTTTTCTAATTCTTCTCTAAAGGTCTTTTCAATAGCCATAATTGAATCGACCATTGAAGCTAATTCGGGAGTTCTTTTTACAAGTTTTTTCTTAGCCGTTCTAGCATATTGACAAGCAATAGAAGCTTGAGTAGTGATATATACCGGATCTTTATTATCTTCTATTTCATAATATCCTACAACTCCAGTTATAGTAATTAAAACCTTTTTGTTATCCTTTTTTAATTCAACCGGACAGCTATTTACAATATCAATAAACTGTTGATGTCTATTCTTTTTTATAACCGCAACAAAATTGTCACCACTTAAATGTCCTATTACTTCATCTTCATCAATAAAGTCTTTAAGCTGATTAGCATATTCTTTAATTGCATAATCTCCCTCTTCAACACCAAAAATCTTATTGATAAGGCCAAAGCCTTTTATATTAATATAATAAGAATTATAATCTTTACAATTTTTTGTATTAAACAATTCTGTTATCTTTTTTAAATATCCAAAAGTATTTGGAAGCTTAGTATTTAAGCTTGTATATTTAGCTTCTTCTTCTTTTTCTTTTAAAACAATATTATAGTGATATATTCCAACAAGCTTCAATAACATTTTTAAATCATTCATGTCTTCTTCACTATATTTACGTTCGCTTTTA
>JAILGR010000209.1 GCA_024696565.1 Acholeplasmatales bacterium
GGTATGGCTATTTATCCAAATGCTGGTCAAACATTTGAAGAATTATTCTCTAATTTGGAATTAACAACTTATGTTTCAAAAAGAGATGGTGGTAATAAATTTACTAACTTCTATGCAACTATTAAAGAAGAAGAATATGATAATATGACTTACTTCCAAGAAGTTAAAGTTGCTATCCAAAGAAAAGAGTTCCAACTTTATTATCAACCAATTCTTAATTTAAGTGATAAAGTAGTACAGGGTGCCGAAGCCCTAATGCGTTGGAACCACCCAACTAAGGGTGTTCAATCTCCAGCAACCTTCTTAAAAGTCTTAGAGCAATCAGGAGATATTAAGTGGGTCGGTGAATGGGGTATTGAAACTATGATTCGTATGCATAATACAATGGCTGAAAAATTCCCAACTATGCCACTTCGTTTATCACTAAACTTATCAACTAAGCAATTACTAGATCCACATCTAGCTTCATCATTCATTGAAATCATGAATAAGGCTCAAGCAAAACCAGAATGGTTTATGCTAGAAATTAATGATTTCATGATGGTTGAAAGAATTGCCGTAATTAAAACTAATATTTATAAGTTAAGAGACTATGGTTTCAAGATTGCAGTCGATGGTTTCGAACTAGATGGTGCTGCAGTACAAAATATTCAAAAGTCTCCAGTAGATATTATTAAACTTGGTAGATCTTTCTTAAAGGATATTGAAAATAACTTCATGAAAGAAAGATTATTACAAATCTTAGTTAAGTATGCTCAAGATAATAACAAACAATTAATTTGTGAGGGTATTGAAACAGCTGAAGTAACTAAGTATGTTAAGGAACAAAATGTATTCTTAGGTCAAGGTTATTATTTTGCAAAGCCTATGAACGAAGAAGCATTTGAAGAATATATTGAAAAACGTCAATATCAAGTATTGCTTGATGATGTTACTGCCCTTGAAGATAATGAAGCTCTATTCAATGAAATGAATTATGAAGAGCCAGAGGCTGAAGAGCATGAAGAAACACCAGAAGAATACTTAGAAAGAATGACAAGAGAAAACAAGCATGAAAGCGATTCAGATGAAGATGTTTCGGTTTCAGATTTCTCTGAAGATGACTTATTAGTTTAGTTTAGAAAAACTAGACACGAAATAAAAAATGCCTAATAAAATTTCACAAAATTTACGGATTTTATACCAAACTTAATTGACAATGATTCTAAAGTCCCATATAATGCAAGTACAAAGGCAAACCTAGTGTAAGCTAGGGACGCAAAGCTAAAGGGGCCGGAATAGGTCAGCCAGTTGTCATTTTGGAAATGTAAAATCTGAGATGGCATTTTTATTTTCCTAAGAATGATGAAAAGGAGGTAGCCTAATGCCACATAGAATAGTATCACTATTTAGAAGTAAATCATTTAAGATAGCATTAGCTATCATCTTGTTCATTGCAGCAGTCTTAATCATTCTAGCAATGAATTTAGGAAATCAAGCTGGTCAATTCGTTATCCGTGTCCAATCTGGTGCAGCGGATAAGTCCATTATGATATCTGAATCTGAGGATTTTGAAAATCCTGATAACCAAATGAGTTCAAAAACAGTTTCTGGTATCGATGGTATGTTAGATTATTCTCCAAGCTATTTCTTACAAGAAGGTTATACAAAATTAAATGAATATACAAATAAGCTTGGTGTTCAACAAATAGATAATTCACTTTATGTATATACATTCTATATTGTAAATACATCAGGTGCTGGTAACTCAGTCGGTGTTAACATTTCTCTATCTTATTCAAATGTTACAAACCATACTGATGAAATTGTTAGAGTATTAACATATTATCAAAGTTATAATGTTTCAGACCCACGTGTTTATCAAAAAGCAGATGATTTAACTAAGTTAGGTTTATCTGAACCTTACTTATATACAAAATACATATTACCACCTTATACATTTGCGGATTCATCAAATCCAAGTCAAGGTGTAGTATTTAATGATCAATCTGTTCACATTGGTGCTAACAGTGGTGAAAATTTCGTAAAATATTCTATCTTCTTCTGGGTTGAGGGTGATGATCCTGATTCAAATTATTATGAAACACCAGATGGAGGTAACCAATTATACGGTGGTACAATCAAATTTAGATTAGATATCACAGTAGATATGACAGTATAAAACTAAAATCTTTAGAAAGGGGTTATACAATGAATAAGAGCATTACTAAAAAGTTAATACTTAGTGTTGCATCACTTGCAGCTACTACAATTTGTTTAACCTCAACAACTTATGCATGGTTTGCTAAAAATGCCAATGCATGGACTGAAGATTTCACAGTTAAGATTCATACATTTGAAGGTTTACAAATTTCAGTAGACGGAACTCATTTTTACGATAGTATCGATAGAAATCAAATGTTAAGAGCAATTGCTTTATCTAGATATAATCTAGAAAATGATAATGCACCAAAGACTTATAGTGAACTAACAGATGCAGAAGTTACAAGTTATAGTCAAACTGCCCTAGCTCCTGTATCTCCAGATAATAAGTTTGATTTCTACGGTTTTGGTACAGTAGATAATCCAAAGGAAAATTGGGATGATAGAATTATAAATGGTTTATATACTCCTATAAACCTAACAGCAGAAAAAACAGCTAAATCTTATATTCAATTTGATTTATACTTTAGAGCAATCCCATCATCAAATGATCCAAAGGATGTATATGATTTAGTATTTGTAGATGAGACTTATGCAGCTGAAAAAGAAGTTTCAATGTCATATGTTGAAGCCCTACCTTCAGAAGTTGCATTAAATAATAAATTAAATGTTCCAGTATCTAAAGATACAAGAACGGGAGATAATATAGTTCCGGGCTTATATGTATCAGGTGATACAATTAGTATTAACCCAAAGGATGCAATGCGTATAGGTGTAAGAGGAACAGAGGGTGATTTAATTTATGAGATTAATGAAGGGTTAGGTTCTTCAGCATACAATAATTACCCTACAACAGAAGCTGATTTTGATCTACATGATCCAAATCAAAATCCAATGGTAACATATTTCAATAATTCACATACTAAAGGTGACCTTTATATAAAAGATTATTCAGAATATGTTGAAACAATCAAAAATTTCAATGATTTGAACGTTTTAGGTAAGTTTAATAAAAACGACCAAGGCGAGTACAATGATGTAAAAATAACTGTTTATTTGTGGCTAGATGGCTATGATGCAGATTATTTAGAAGGTGTGAATACAGAATCCGTTCACTTCTACTTAAACTTTACAAAGGTGGGTGAATAGATATGAAAAAAGGTACACTAAAATTACTACTATCAAGTGTAGCTGCAGTCACTTGTGCAGTTAGCTTAACTGCATCTACATTCGCCTATGTAATTATAGGTAACAGTGTAGAAGTTCAAGATTTCTACTTTGATATTGAAAGTCAAGAAGGTCTATTAGTATCTTTAGATGGAACTAATTATCAACAAGATATTACATCTAATCAGATAAAAGAAAAGATTGCAGGAAGTGTTACAGACTTCGATAAAAAATCATTTATTGGTGTAACACCACTTCAAGAAATAGGCAAAATCAAATATGATGGCGAAAATGTTATGTTTGGTTATGATAACGCATCAGAGGCAAATAGAGTTCATGATTATGAAAATGCTGTAGCCAATGATAATTACATCAAATTTGATTTATGGTTTAAAGTATTAACTCCTACA
>JAILGR010000184.1 GCA_024696565.1 Acholeplasmatales bacterium
TATTGAATTTGGTTTTATTAGAAAAGGGAATACTTTTCTTACCAGGTATAGATAATCCTAAATTGTCATTTTGATCCCACTTATTTAGTAAATAAATAGTGGGAATATTTTTTACATCTAAGAAATTTAATACTTGTTCAACAACCATGAATTGTTCATTTTTATAATTGGAAGAAGAATCAATTACATGGATTATTAAATCAGCATGTTTAACCTCTTCTAAAGTTTGATAAAATGATGCGACTAAATGGTGAGGTAGCTTAGATACAAAACCAATTGTATCTACTAACATAAAGCCTACTTTGTTATATTCGATTTTTCTATTAAATGTTTGTAATGTTGCGAAGAGTTGATCTTTTGATAATACCTGTTTTGATTCATTTTGATTAGTATAATCTAAAATGGTATTCATTGTAGTAGATTTACCACTATTTGTATATCCTACTAAACAAACTATAGGAATATCATTTTTCTTTCTTTTTTCTATTTGTGTTTGTTTCATTTTATTTAGTTTATTAATCTCTTCTTGAAGATGAACTATTTCATTTCTTAAATGTCTATAATCTAATTCTCTTTGAGTTTCACCTTTACCTCTTGTAATACCTTTACCACCAATTCTTTCTTCTTTATCCTTTAATGTTTGAATACGTGGTAATAAGTATAGATTCTTAGCTAATTCGATTTCTAATTTAGCTTCTTTAGTCATAGCTCTTTTTTCAAATATTTTTAAGATTAAGTAGCTTCTATCTATACATTCTATTTTGGTTAATTCTTCAATGTTTTTTAATTGATTAGGTGATAATTCATCATTACAAATTAATAAATCAATATCCAATGTAGCAATTAATAGCATTACCTCTTTTAATTTACCAACACCAATATATGTTTTGTTATTTAATTTATCTAGTTTTTGAATAACCTTGTCAATCACCTCTATATCTAAAGTTTTTGCGAGGTTTTTTAATTCATCTAATGAATAATTAATGTCATAAAAATCATCCTTTAAGGATGCTCCAATTAATAATGCTCTCATGTTATCACCTCCTATATTATATAGGATTGTTTAAAACTTTAAAAGATTGAAAAAGAAAGAAGATGTAGTATAATAAACTTAAAGAGTAAAGAGGTAAGGTTATGGTTAAATTAATTACAGATTCAACTAGTGATTTAACAAAGGAATTATATGAAAAGATGAATATAGAGGTTTTACCGCTATATGTTAACTTTGATGAAGACTCATATTTAGATGGTGTTGATATCACAACAGAACAATTATATAAAGAAGTAGAAAAAAGACAAAAATTACCTAAAACTGCCGCTATACCTATTGGTACATTTATTGAGGTATTTCAAAAATATGTTGATTTAGGTTATGAAGTTGTTTATACAGGTATCTCTAGACAAATGTCTAGAACATATGAAAATGCTGTAATGGCAGCTAAAGAAGTGGGAGAAGATAAAGTATTTGTTGTTGATTCAATGAATTTATCATCTGGAATTGGTCTTTTATTATTTAAAGCAGCTAAAGATATTGAATCAGGTTTATCTGGTAGTGAAGTTGCTAAAAAAATGGAAGAAAATACTAAACATGTCTTATCACAATTTGTTATTGAAAAGATGGATTACTTATATAAAGGCGGTAGATGTAGTGGCGTTGCTGCATTTGTTGGTACATTATTAAAAATTAAACCATATATCGTAGTAAGAGATGGTAAAATGTCTGTTGGTAAAAAGCCAATTGGAAAGATGAAAGTAGCTTTAAATGCATTACTTAAACAAATTGAAGATGATAAGGATAGAGTAGATCTAGATCATATTTTAATTACTCATTCTCTAGCTTATGAATATAGAGATTATTTATATGAGAAATTAAAAGAAATGTTCCCTAATGTAGATATCATATCTACAGTTGCAGGTTGTGTAATATCTAGTCACTGTGGTCAAGGAACAATTGGTATTTTATATATGGTTAAATAAAAAGCACCTGTGGTGCTTTTTATTTCTTAGGAAATTTTAATCTCTACTTATTACTACTATTAATATATCGTTGTATTAAGTAGAGTAAAAAATACAACTTTTTTTAATTATTTTTAAAATAGACATCGATAATGTCAAAATAAGGTATATTATAGGGGTGATAAGGAGGTGATCTAGAATGAAAAGATATAAAACTATAAAACAAAAGCTTAAATCTACTAAGGGTGAATTCTTTATTTATAGGTTTCTTTCAAAGATGTGTAGGAAAATATATAACTACGCCTTAGCTAATATTAAGAATAATTATGAGCTTAATAAGACTTATATTAATAAGTATGATAATTATGAAATGCTAAAAGATAATGAAGCATCTTTATGGTTAAACTCTGAAATGTTTCAGAAAACCATTTATTCAGCCAATGAGGCATATGAGGCATATTTTTCATTATTGAAATATCAAAAGGATAATCATATGAAAATTACAGCTAAGGAACCAGATTATATTCGAGGCTATTATCCGATTACATTCTCTTACTTAGGTAAGAAAATAAAAAATGGTAAAAGAGTATTTGGTATACCTCTTTCTGTACCATTTAAGCATTTATTAAAAGAAATAGCTCCAGATACTAAAATCTTAAAGAAGTATATGAATCCAAATCTATTTGATTTACCAGATGAATACTTTATCGAGCTTAGTATTCCAAGATATTTAACGGATAAAAGAATTAAAGAAGTATCTATTATTCCCTTGTATAATGGTAAGAAATTTGAAATAGCTTATACTTACTTAAATCTAGCTGAAAGAAAAGAAGCTATAGGAGATACTACCTTGGCAATTGATTTTGGAGTTAATAATCTAGCTACATGTGTTACAACAAAGGGTGAAGCCTTTATTATTGATGGAAAAAGACTAAAGTCTATGAACCAGTATTATAATAAGAAAATGGCTAAATTAAAAAGTGAAAATCAATATATCATTAGGAAAAGAGTAAATCCACTTACAAATGAACTCTATTATTTTAAGGATTTAAAAAAGAATGTATCTAAAGATGAAAAATTCAGTTGTTTTACAACAAAAAGAATGATTCGTTTAATGGAGAAAAGAAATAATAAGATACAAGATTATATTTATAAGAGTTCTAAGATGATTATGGATTATTGTACTTTGAATAATATCAATAGAATCATTATAGGTAATTCGAATGATTTTCAAAATAAAGGCTTTGTTCGTAGTAAGGATTACTACAATAAGGATAATTATTTAAAGCATATAGAAAAAGAAACTATAAAGAAAAACAATCAAAAATTCTTGATGATTCCATTTGGTAAAATTATTCATAGATTAGAATATTTATGTTCTTCAAATGGAATAGAATGTATTATTCAAGAAGAATCCTATACATCCTTATCCTCATTCTTTGATTTAGATCCACTGCCAATCTATAAAGAGGAAGATAAAACCGAATATAGTTTCAGCGGAAAAAGAATAAAAAGAGGATTATATCAAACAAAAGAAAACAAATATATTAATGCAGATATAAATGGAGCATTAAATATATATAGAAAAAGTAGCGTATGTGATATGAAAGTAATTGAATATCTATTACGTAGAGGTGTGAACACACCAAAGCGACTTCAAGTAATTTGAAGCACTAAAAAAGGAGCTTGAGCTCCTTAGAGGTAAATTATTTTACCTTTTGTTCTGTGGAGTTCTTATGTTAAAAATTTATGGTATTGAGCACATTTTATACTTAGTAATTGTAATTACTACGCTTAGTATATTAATGGTTTTATTAAAATTTACGATTAAATTAGATAAAAGTCAAAGATTAATGTTTATGATATTGGGTATTATAGATATTATATCTGTATTAATAAATAGAATAGCTTTAAGCATTGAATCTAATAATTATTTCATGTTAATACCTGATAGTTTTTGTGGCATGTCAGGATTAGTTCTTGGTATAGGCTTAGCATTTTTTAAAAAGAATAATATTGTTTTACATGCGGTATGGTTTATAGCTTTTTTAGGAATGGTAATAACATTAGTATATCCAGATTTTATTACTAAATCAGATTCTTTGTTTTATTTTCCAACGATTACAAGTTTATGGCATCATACTGTGACATTATTTAATTTGATTGCGATATTCTTATTTAAGTATATATCACTTAATTATAAAAAGGCCTGGGTACAAATTCCTGGTACTATTATATATATTGGAATTGGTTTCTTTTTAGTGTTTGTTGGTAATGTTCATGAAGCATTTTATTTATATGTACCAGCAGTAAAAGGAACTTTCTTATATTTCCATTATATGTATCCAATGTATTTAGCGGTATATGCATTAATCTTATTTGGAGTAGAACTATATAGAAAAAAACATAAAGAAAAAGATGGTGTGATATCTGAGGCTTAGGCCTCTTTTTTTCTTATTTTAAAATCCTTATTTTAAAAAAATATTGCAAGATATAAGGTTTTTTAATATAATATTAAAGTAATTGAAATTAAATCGAAAGGTTGTGTAATATTATGGGTAGAGCTCATGAAGTTCGTGCTGCATCTATGGCAAAGACTGCAGCGATGAAATCAGCAAAATATGCTAGATGGAATAAAGAAATTTTTGCCGCTGCAAAGGCTGGTGTTCCTGATCCTGAAATGAATCAAGGATTAAAGAATGTTATTGCAAGAGCTAAGAAGGATCAATGTCCTGCAGATGTTATTAAAAGAGCAATTGAAAAGGCTAAGGGTGTAACTTCTGGTGCAACAAAGGAAAAGGTTTATGAAGGTTATGGTCCTGGTCAAGTTGCTGTTATTGTAGAATTCTTAACAGATAACGATAACCGTACATATACAGAAGCTCGTACAGCTTTCAATAAGACTGGTGGTACTATTGGTACATCTGTATCTTATTTATTCAATAGAAAAGCAGTATTCTCATATGAAGGATTATCTGAAGATGAGACTATGGAAGCTTTAATGGAAGCTGGTCTAGACTTTGAAGAATTATCTACAGATGAGGATGGTTTCGTACATATTACAGCTGCTCCTACTGATTGCGAAGCAATTAAGGAAGCATTATTAGCTGTAAAACCTGAACTTGAATTTGAACAAGCTGAGGTAGATATGGTACCATCAACTAGAGTTGATTTAGATGAAGATCATTTGGAAAAGTTCAGAAGATTCTTAGAAATCTTACAAGAATATGATGATTTCGAAAATGTATATCATAACGCAAATCTACCAGATGATTTTGACGAAGAATAAAATTAATATAGGGAAGCCGTAACTGGCTTCCTTTATGTATTTTAAAATATTAAACATATCCAGAGAGGTATTAATATGAAAACAATTATAGAAAGTGAACAATTTACAAGAACATTAAAAAGAATGACTCATGAAATAATCGAAAGAAATGAAGACCTTTCTTCTTTAATTCTTGTGGGAATAGAAAGAAAAGGGACTCCAATAGCAAAAGAAATTCAGTCTCTTATTTTTTTATTTGAGGGAATTAAAGTGCCTGTAGAGGCTATCGATATTTCATCTCATCGTGATGATGATAGAAAAAATCAAGAAGTAAAAAATCAATTAATTGAAAATATAAATGGTAAAGTAGTTGTACTTGTCGATGATGTTTTATATACCGGTAGATCTTCTAGAGCTGCGATGGATTTAATTATGGATTTAGGTAGACCATCAAAAATTGAACTTGCAGTATTTGTCGATAGAGGACATAGAGAATTACCTATTCGTGCTGACTTCATAGGGAAGAACATTCCAACATCAAAAGAAGAGAAGGTTTTTGTTGATTTTGACAACAAAACAGTCAGCTTAAAATAAAACGTTTTCTCGTAAAATTAAGTTTTAAAGAAACCCTGATTATGCTATGATAAATGTATATTCGGGAAAAACAAGTGATTTTGTATGACAAACAAAAACAGAAAGGTGAAATTGTATGTTAACAGATTTAGAAATTGCTCAAAAGGCCGAAATTAAGCCCATTACTGAAATTGCTAAGGAATTGGGAATTGATGAAGAAAATTTAGAATTATATGGAAAATATAAAGCTAAAGTATCACTTGATTCCTTTGGAAATAAGGATGGTAAGTTGATATTAGTAACTGCTATAAATCCAACTCCAGCAGGAGAAGGGAAATCAACTACTACTATTGGATTAGGTGATGCATTACATAGACTTGGAAAGAAGACTGTAATTGCACTAAGAGAACCATCATTTGGACCTGTTTTAGGTGTAAAAGGTGGAGCTGCAGGTGGTGGATATTCACAAGTTATTCCTATGGAAGATATAAATTTACATTTTACTGGTGATTTCCATGCTATTGAGGCCGCCAATAACTGTGTATCTGCAGTTTTAGATAATCACATTTTCCAAGGAAATGAATTACATATTGATCCAACTAGAGTAGTATGGCATCGTGTAATTGATATGAACGATAGAGCGCTTAGAAACTGTGTTGTAGGCTTAGGTGGTTCTTCAAATGGTGTTCCAAGAGAAGATCATTTTGATATCGTAGTTGCTTCTGAAATTATGGCTATTTTATGTTTAGCTAAGGATATGGATGATTTAAGATGCCGTTTAGATAGAACAGTTGTAGCTTATACATACGATCGTTTACCTGTAACTATTAAGGATTTAAAAATCACTGGTGCATTAATGATGATTTTAAAGGATGCATTAAAACCAAATTTAGTGCAAACTTTAGAACATACACCAACATTTATTCATGGTGGACCATTCGCGAATATTGCTCATGGTTGTAATTCTGTAATTGCAACTAAAAAAGCATTAAGTTATGGTGATTATGTAGTAACTGAGGCTGGATTTGGTGCTGATTTAGGTGCTGAAAAGTTCTTAGATATTAAATGTAGAGAGGCTAATTTAAAGCCTAGCTGTGTTGTAATAGTTGCTACAATTCGTGCATTAAAGATGCATGGTGGTGTTAAGAAGGAAGATTTAGGACAAGAAAATGTTGAAGCTTTACAATTGGGTTTCAAGAATCTAGAAAAGCATATCGAAAACATTAAGAAATTTAATCTTCCATATGTTGTTGCAATTAACCGCTTCACATCTGATACAGAAGCTGAGATTAAAGCTCTTGAGGATTGGAGTATAAATAATAATCATCCTGTTAGTCTATCTGAAGTATGGGCTAAGGGTGGTCTTGGTGCTATTGATTTAGCAAATAAGGTTATTGACCAAATCGAAAATGGCGAAAATAACTTCAAATTCATTTATGAAAGAGAAGATTCTATAAAGACTAAGATTGAAAAAATCTGTAAAGAAATTTATGGTGCTACAAATGTTGAATATACACAAGATGCTAAGAATCAAATCGCAAGATTAACTAAGCTTGGCTTCTCAAATCAATTAGTTTGTATGGCTAAAACACAGTATTCACTTTCAGACAATCCAAAATTACTTGGACGTCCAGAAGACTTTACTGTAACTATTAGAGGTGTTACTCCATCAATTGGTGCAGGATTTATTGTAGCTTTATCTGGTGAAATTATGAGAATGCCAGGTTTACCAAAAGAACCTGCAGCTGAGCGTATGGATGTTGTTTCGGGGAAGATAGTAGGATTATTTTAAGGAGGGATTTACATGGAATATGTAACAGGAAAAAGACAAGTCGTAATGAATTTCTCAGAGAAATTCTGTAAGACTGAAAATGAAGTATTATCATCAGACTGCTTTGCAGATGTATGGGGAAAGTATGTTAAACATTTATTTAAAACAGAAAACCAGACTTTCTTAGCAGTATTAAAGATTTTTCCTAAGAAGGAAGTTGAGCAAAAAACAATTAATCTATTTAAACTATTATTAACATTTAGTGTTGATGAGGTTTCTGAAATGGATCCATTCTATAATCAAGCATTACAAAAGAAAGATGTAATGTATGATTTAGTTCAAAACTTCTATGATTATTGGAGAAAGTTAGAAAGATATGCCGTTATCATTTCAAGAGCAACTAGAGATGGTATTGAAACTAACTCATTCATTGATGCACAAACAGAATTTAATGATGTAGTTTTGAAAACTTATCGTTTAATTTGTGAAAAGCTATATGGTCATAAGTTCCCAATTTATAGACAATTACCTGCAGGTACAAATGCAGCTATCCTAATTTCTAGAAATGAATGGATGAAGAAAGATTCAAAATATGCATTCTTAGCTAAGGCTGAAGCTATTGAACAAATTCTTATCCGTCCACCATTTATTTCTTATTCAGACAAGAATAAGAGAACTGGTACTTATCCAGAAGCTAAAGAAAATCCTATTAATTGGATTAAGGATAAATTTAAAGCTAATGAATATTATTGTTATGCTGCAAAAGTAGGTAGTGCATTATCATATGTATATTTCCATAGAGATTATTTAGCTCATGGTATTACATTATGTAACTTATTTGAATTTGTTCCAGTATCTGATGTTAAGGGTAAGAAGCCAGATTGTATTTATATCTTTGGTGCAGATTATGATGATGAATCATATTTCTATTATGATAAAGAAGATCATATTTATGTAGGTATTGCACCACATAATTCTACAATTGATTATTTTGGTTATATGAAGAAGATGTTATTAACTTTATATAATACAAAGATGATTGAAGAAGGTGGTTTACCACTTCATGGTGCTTGTGTACATATTACAATGAAATCCGGTAAGACAAAAAATATCGTAATCATTGGTGATAGTGGTGCTGGTAAGAGTGAATCTCTAGAGGCATTATCTGAAATGGCTGGCGAAGAGATTTCTTCACAATTAACTATCTTCGATGATATGGGTACATTCAAGATGAATGAAAAAGGTGAAATCTTAGCTTATGGTACTGAAATTGGTGCATTCGTAAGACTAGATGATATGACTGGTGGATATGCTTATCGTGAAATGGATAGAGCAATCTTTATGAACCCTGACAAGATTAACTCAAGATTAGTTATTCCAGTAGCAACTTATCCTCAAATTATGAAAGGATATAAAGTTGATATGGTATTATATGCTAATAACTATGATGCTGAATGTGCTGATCCAGTTGAATTCTATAATTCTGCTGAAGAAGCTAAGCCTATCTTTATTAGAGGTGCAAGAAGAGCTAAAGGTACTACTCAAGAGACTGGTATGACTGAGTCATTCTTTGCAAATCCATTTGGACCAGTTCAAAGAGAAGAAAAGACTAGAGTTATTATTGATAAAATGTTTGATAAGCTATTTGAAGATGGCACTAAGGTTGGTGTATTACATACAAGATTAGCTGTTCCTGGAATGGAACATGAAGGTCCAGCTCTAGCTGCTAAGAGATTATTTGAAATTTTAGGTAAATAATTATGGCAGTAATTGGAATAATTATGGGATCTACTTCAGATTATGAAGTAATGCAAGATGCTTGCAAAGTATTAGATGAATTTGGTGTTTCATATGAAAAACAAGTTGTATCTGCACATCGTACTCCAGATTTAATGTATGAATATGCACATACAGCTAGAGATAGAGGTATTAAAGTAATTATTGCAGGAGCTGGTGGTGCAGCTCACTTACCTGGTATGGTAGCAGCTATGACTACACTTCCTGTAATTGGTGTACCTGTTAAATCTAGAGCATTGAATGGATTAGATTCATTGTTATCTATCGTTCAAATGCCAGGTGGAGTTCCTGTTTTAACAGTAGCAATTAATGGTGCAAAGAATGCAGCATTATCAGCACTATCAATTTTATCTACTTCAGACGATGAGATAAAAACAAAATTGGAGGAATTCCGTAAAAATCAAACAGAGACAGTTTTGAAAGCGGTATTAGAGTAAGAAAACTGTCTAAAAATTAGCGGTTTTATATGGCTAATTATTAAAAAATATGGTATCATTATAGATGGTATGAATTAAATAGTAATTTAAGGAGGAACTATTTATATGGCTTTAGTAAATTCTAAAGAATTATTTGAAAAAGCTTATAAGGAAGGATACGCTGTTGGTGCTTTCAATGTTAACAACATGGAAATCGTTCAAGCTATCACTGAAGCTGCTGGTGAATTAAATTCTCCAGTTATCCTACAAGTATCTTCTGGTGCTAGAAAATATGCAAACGCTAGATACTTAGTTCATATGGTACAAGCTGCCGTTGAAAACAATCCAAACATTCCAATCGTATTACACTTAGACCATGGTGATTCATTTGAATTATGTAAGTCTTGTATCGATGATGGATTTACATCAGTTATGATTGACTATTCTGGTCATTCATATGAAGAAAATGTTGAAGTTACTAAGAAGGTTTGTGACTATGCTCATGACGTTGCTGCTCGTGGTCGTTATGTTACAGTTGAAGCAGAACTTGGTACTTTAGCAGGTGTTGAGGATGATGTAAAGGTTGAATTCGGAAAGTCAAGCTATACAGATCCTGATCAAGTTCAAGATTTCGTTACACGTACTGGTGTTGACTCATTAGCTATCGCTATTGGTACATCTCATGGTGCTTACAAATTCAAGGCTGAACAATGTACAAGAAATAAGGATGGTGTTTTAGTTCCACCTCCACTAAGATTCGATATTTTAAAGGAAGTTGAAAAGAGATTACCAGGATTCCCTATCGTATTACATGGTTCTTCATCAGTTCCACAAGAATATGTTAAGATTATTAATGAACATGGTGGAAAGATGCCAGATGCAATCGGTATTCCTGAAGATCAATTAAGAGAAGCTGCAAAGATGGCAGTATGTAAGATCAATATTGACTCTGACTTACGTTTAGGTATGACTGCTGCTATTCGTTTACACTTCGATGAACATCCTGATCATTTCGACCCACGTCAATATTTAGGCGATGGTAGAAAGAACGTTAAGGATGTTGTAAAGCATAAGATTGTAGAAGTTTTAGGTTCTAACAACAAGGCTTAATGAATATAAGAAATCCAAGAATTTTTTCTTGGATTTTTCTTTTTCTATTGTTAAAAAAATAATAGGTTTTATTATTAAGGGTTATTTAGGATTTATACTAAATAAAAGTATTGATTTTTTAGAAATATTCTTTATAATAGATTTGTTTCTAAAGAAAACGATTAGTAGTGAGGTTTAAGTATGGATCAAAATAAAACGCCTTTTTTGAATGCGCTTAAAAATTATATAAATCAAAATATATCTCCATTTGATGTTCCAGGACATCATATGGGTAATGCTAATAATTTATTTAAGGATTTAGTTGGAGATATTACATATATGTGTGATGTTAATGCACCTAGGGGCTTAGATAATTTAAATCATCCTAATGGTGTAATAGATGAAGCTCAAAAGCTTATGGCGGATTGTTATCATGCTGATGAGGCCTTCTTTTTAATTAATGGTACATCATCAGGAATTATGGCTATGATTATGGCTACAGTAAAAGCTCATGAAGAGATTATTTTACCAAGAAATTGTCATAAATCAGTTATTAATGCATTAGTATTATCTGGTGCTATTCCAGTTTTCGTTATGCCAGAATTCGATAAGAATCTAGAAATATCTAACCAACCTACAGTTGATGATTATATAAAGAAGATGGATAAGCATCCTAATGCAAAAGCTATATTTGTAATTAACCCTACATATTTTGGTGCGACTAATGATCTAAAGTTATTAGCATATGAAGCTCATAGAAGAGGCATGCTATGCTTAGCTGATGAAGCTCATGGGGCCCACTTGGGATTCCATAATGCCTTGCCTATTGCGGCTATGGATGCTTCATTTGATTTATCAGCAGTATCTATGCATAAAACAGGTGGAGCATTAACACAAGCTTCTGTTTTACTTAGAAAAGGCACTAGAGTAACTCATTATGATGTTTTTAAAGCATTGATGGTTATTAATACTACAAGTCCATCTAACTTATTAATTGCTTCACTAGAATCTGCAAGACATTATTTATATTACTTTGGTGAGGAAAACTTAGATAATGTTATTAAAATGGGAAATGATGCTAGAGCTAAAATCAATTTAATACCAGGCTTTAAGGCTAGAGGTAGAGATTATTTCATTAATCAAGGTTCATTTGCTTATGATTGTACTAAGCTTGTAATTGAACTTGAGTCATTAACTATTAATGGTTTTGAACTATATAATATTTTAAGAGATGAATATAATGTTCAAATGGAATTAGCTGAACAATATGTAGTATTAGCTATCTTGGCTATTGGTACTAAACAAGAACATTTAGATAATTTAGTTAATGCATTAAAAGATATATCTAAAAAATATTATGTTGAAAATAGAACATATCCTAAGTATTATTATGATTCACCATTCCCTAAGATGGTTATGAGACCGCGTGTTGCATATCAAGCTCCTGTTCAAAGAGTTAAGCTAGATGATGCAATTGGATTAATTTCAAAGGAATCAATTATGATTTACCCACCAGGTATTCCTTTAATTATTCCAGGTGAGGTATTTGATCAAAATATTGTTGATAGAATTAAACAATATAAAAAGACTAACGCTACAGTATTAATGGATTATGATGATTTAACAGTATCTGTTGTAGATTATGAACAATACTTAGAAAATAGAGAAAATGTGGAGGATAGATTTGATGACTAATCCTTTAAATGATAATTATACATTACCTTTTGAAGGCAATTTACATGATGGAACAATTATATTATTACCATATAGAATTGATACATGGGAAGATGGTGGTAATAAAGCATTTAATGAGTTTTGTGAAATTATAAATGCAATTTCTTTATATGAACATGTATATGTAATTAAAAGTAAGAATGTTAAATATGATACTAGTATTTTAGAGAATAAAAAGAATGTATCTATTCATAATTTAGAATATGACGATTCTTGGGCTAGAGATAATACTTTAATATTTTTAAGAAATAAAGAGGGTAAACTTAGAGCTGTTGATTTTGGTTTTAATGCTTGGGGTGGCTTAGTTGATGGTTTATATTCACCTTGGGATAATGATGATAAATTAGGTAGTGAATTAGTGAATTTATTAAATGTAGAATGTTATAAGGATAAAGACTTTATTTTAGAAGGTGGTTCTATTCATTCTAATGGTAAAGGTATACTTTTAACTACTGAAGCTTGTCTATTATCAGAAGGAAGAAATAAGAATTTATCTAAAAAAGAAATTGAAAATCATTTAAAAATGATGTTAGGCATGGATAAAGTTATTTGGTTACCTCATGGTATTTATAATGATGAGACTAATGAACATGTAGATAATATGGCATGTTTTTTAGATGAAAAAACTGTTTTATTAGCTACATCTAAAGATAAATCTGATATCCAATATAAATGGAGTATGGAAGCTAAAGAAATACTAGAG
>JAILGR010000225.1 GCA_024696565.1 Acholeplasmatales bacterium
TATTATATGCAGCAGCCAGAATGCAACATTTATCTGAAAGGGTAATTCCTGCTTTAAAGAATGGTTATGTTGTTTTATGTGATCGTTTTTTAGATTCATCTTTAGCTAATTCAATTGCTTCAGTCGGATTATTAGTAATAATAGCTAATAAAATAGCATCTAATTCTTCTAATCCTTCTTCTTCTAATATGTCTATTTCTTTTTCTTTAGAAATAGATGAAAAATGTTCTAAGATACATCTAGAACGAATTGTATTAACAACATTAGATATTTCATTTGCTAAAAAAATACCAATAGTTGGAGTTTGATTAATAGGCTCTTCAATAAACTTAAGTAAGCTATTTTGAGCTGCCTGTGTTGCAGTATCAATACCATCAACTATATAAATTCTTGTTCCTTCAACTAATGATGTTTTAGAAAACTCATCTTGTAAGTCTAATACTTGTTCTTTAGATATTGCTGTTTTATTGTTTAAAATACCAATATAATCAACATTCATATGATTACCATCTAATATTGTTTTACAAACATCACATTCTAAGCATCCACCATTTTTACAATACATAATACAAGCCAAGGCATAGGCCATTTCTTTTTTACCAGTTCCTTGCTCACCATAAAATAAATAAGCGTGAGATAGTCTATCTTTAGCCTTAGTTTGTTTAAGCATATTAAATATTTCTATTTGATTTTCTACTGCACGCTTAACGTTCATAATTACCTTCCTAGATACTCTAATATTTTATTAATACAATCATTTGTAACATCTTCTAAACTTTGATTTCCATCAATTCTAACTACACGGTCATGATACATATCTAAAACCTTATGATATCCTTCATATACTTTTTTATGGAAATCCATAGTTTCTAAATCTAATCTATCTTGTTTTTCAGCTCTAGATTCTAATCTTTTTAAAGCAACATCAGGAGTAACATCAATGAATATAGTTAATTCTGGTAGGTAATCTAGGGCAAAGCTATTTGCCTTTAATACATTATCCATACCTATTCCTCTTGCATAACCTTGATATGCTAAAGATGAATCTAAAAAACGATCACATAAAACAACATAACCATTCTTTAAAGCAGGAATTACCCTTTCAGATAAATGTTGCATTCTGGCTGCTGCATATAATAATGTTTCACATTCTTTAGTCATTTCTTTATTATTTATATCTAAAATAACTGATCTAATTTGTTCAGCAATTTTAATTCCACCTGGTTCTCTTGTTGTAATATATTTAATCCCTTTTTCATCTAATACCTTTTTAACAGCTCCAATAATTGATGTCTTTCCACTGCACTCTCCACCCTCAAAGGTAATAAAGTTTTTTAATTTCATAGTCATCACTCCATATCAATAAAAATTATACTATAAAAATGGTCAAAATAAAAGTAAAAAGGGAAGCATATGCTTCCCTAATTTATCTAAAAGATATTAGATATTTTTATAAGCGATAATTGTTTGATATGGTAATATATCTGTTAAACCAGTTAAAGTTGTATATTCTCCTAATGTATCTAGGTATAATGTATAACCAGTTAAATCAACGCTTAAATCACTTTCAACACCGCAATGATGAATTACAATGTATTCAGTATCACCAGATACAACCTTGTATTGGAATGATGTGAAATCTTCTGCAGTAATTACACTTTCGAATACCTTCATACAATCCTTACCATCAGTTAATTGGAAGCCAGCAACACCTGTCTTTAATGCAATTAACTTTTGATAAATATCCATCATTTCGATATTCTTAACCTTTAATGAATAATCTAATTCATTAACATCATAAGGTAAGTTATAAGAGTTATGGCTTCCGCCCTTAGTTCTTAAGAATTCTTCACCTGCTAACATGAATGAAATACCTTGAGATGTAAATACTACAGAGTTAGCTAAAATAGCCATCTTCTTAATAGTTGCATCATCATACTTCTTACCTGTAGCAACGGCTCTATCATATAATGTATAGTTATCATGACAAGTTACATAATTTACACATTCAGATGGATTATTCTTATAAGTAACATCATAATATTTAACTCCAGAATCAAATTCATATGAATTATCTAATCTAATATACTTGTTAGCAATAACAATATATAAACCATCAGCAACCTTAGATGCAAAATTAGCACTTGTTACTTCTGCTTCATCATAAATATTGAATTCCATCTTTTCTTTATAATATTGAACAGTTGAATCAAATGTATCTGTATCTTTAGTCTTAGTCCACTTACCTTCAGCATTTAGGAAATATAGACCAGCTGCAAATGTAGATTCAGTTACTGTAGCCTTAATTAATACTGCAGCACCAGGTAATACGAAACCAGCAACACCACGAACAATTGATTCTAAGTTAGCCTTAGTTGCACCACTAATCTTTCCAGTGTAATATTTAGCATTTGCATCATATGTAGCAGATGCATCAACTAATGTGTATTTGCCATCATTTATAACGAATAAGCCCTTTGCAATATATGTATCAAAGTTATCAGCATTAACTTTAGATGTAACTGCTGTATAAGTCATAGAAGCTGTAGCAAAACCAAGTTCTGTAGCAGCAGACATACCACCCTTAATTAAGCCATCTCTTAGCTTATCATTGAAGCAACCATATCCATCATATTCAGACATATTATTTTGAACAGCTAATAAGTTAGTACCTAAAGCAGCTGTACCACCAGCCCATGGCTCACCATAAACTGTAATATATTCATTGATTGAATGTAAGTTATTTGATAATTCAGCCATTGTAACTAAATCATGTAGACCCATTAAGTCAAATCTGAATCCACCTAATTTATATTCTGTAGCCCAGAATTCAGTAGAATCTACCATAAATTTTCTAAACATTGGCATATTAGATGCAGTTTCATTACCACAACCAGAACCATTAGATAATGTATTACCATTATATCTGAAATAATAGCCAGGCATTAATACATCAAAGTTAGACATATCAGCACCAGCAACGTGGTTATAAACGACGTCCATAATAATATTGATACCAGCTTCATTATAAGCCTTAACTAAAGCCTTGAATTCTTTAATCTTTTCATAGCCATCATATGGATTGCTTGAGAAAATACCATCTAATGAGTTATAGTTTAATGGATTATAACCCCAGTTGAATTCAGGGTTAACTTCATTATTATCAGCGTCGAAAACAGGAATTAATTGAACAGCATTAACGCCTAATTCTTTAATATGATCAAAACCAGTAGTTACTGTTACACCATTTTCAGTATAAGTTGTACCTTCTTCATAGAATCCCTTGAACTTCTTTGCGTTTTCTGCAGTACCACCCCAAGTATCTGATGAAGTTAAATCAGCTACGTGAGTTTCATAAACTGCTAATGAAGTTGAAGGATATTCATGAACAGAAATAGTATCCCAATCTTCAGGGTTAGTCTTAGAAAAATCAACGATCATACCACGTAGACCATTAACACCTGTAGACTTAGCATATGGGTCAACTACTTCTTTTCCTTTATACTTATAATTTGTAACAACATAAGTATAATACTTACCTTCTAAATTACCAGAAACTTCTACTTCCCATGTACCCTTTTCGCCACGAGCCATATCATGTTCTTCAAAAGTATCAGAACCAGGATGATCTGTAGTTGCTAATGCAGCTGGAGTACCAACTTCATAAACACGAAGCTTCATTGCAGTTGCAACAGGGCTCCATACACGGAATGTAGTCTTCTCTTCTGTGTAAATTGCACCAAGTTGTCCAGTATAAGTATATGCATCAGCAAAATCAGGAACTGCATATAATTTATTGATACTTGCTGTACCCTTAGCTGTATGTCCATTTGTAAACTCTACATCTACAGTATAAGTATCAACACAATTAGGCATTGTAGCACCTAAATTATAAGAAACAGCTGTAGCCTCGTTCTTAATGAAGTTCTCACTATCTGTTGACTTATTGAAGATTTCTTCATCATTTTTCTTAACAGAGAATGCCTTAATTGAAGATGTACCCTTAAAACCAATTAGATAATTAGATTTTGCAGTATCATATGTAATTTCAAAGTCTATAACGTCATCATAGAATGCGTCTTCTAATTTAGTATAAATAGTCTCATCTCCTGTAACGATCCAAACATTGTATTGATTGTTTGCATCTGCTGTTAAAGTTGTCAAATCGATAAATCTATCTGCGCCATAAGTATCTTTTGCCCATGAATCAGAACGAACAATAAAACCGATTTGTGTTGCGGATTTGTAATCAGCTAGCTTTAAAGTTGCATAAATACCGAAATCATCAGTCTTATCCATCTTAACTTGCTTTCCGTCTCCATCCTTTGGCCATACCCATAAAGAATTTAATTCTTCATAGTTAGCATCCCATCTTCTGTAGTGAATATTTAAATCAGTTACTTCAGATGTGTTATTGTTATTGCCGCCATTATTATTGTTGTTATTGTTATTGTTGTTTTCCTGTCCAGGATTACAGCTTGCTAAAGTAAAACACAATAATAAAGCTATTAAAAAACCAAAAAACTTTTTCATATTTCCTCCTTTTTATTTATTTAAATATGCAAGCGTTTTTATTGCTTATATAAATTATAACATAGTTTATTTAACTTTAAAGCAAAAAAAAGATATCTAAAAAAAGATATCATTTTTTCGAAATTTTTATATTCTACAATATTCTTGCATAAAATTTAGCATTTTGAAGTGCTTCATCACTAACATTAGATTTAACTTCATAATTGCCATTTTCATCAAAAATATAATATGTATATGGATTCTTTATATTCTTATTAACTGATAAAATATTCTTCACATCAAAATCAATATAAGCTCTATTTTCTAAAATAGATACTAAGTCAGCTACTATTGCAGTTGCTGTAGGGATAGAACCTGCCCCCTTACCATAGAACATCAAATTATCATTAGTTGAACCAGTATATAAAATCGCATTGAATTCATACTTAATAGATGAGAATGGATGATTTGCTTTAACAATTGTAGGTTCAACTCTAATTAAAACATCATTATCTTGATTCTTATATGATGATGCAACATATTTTAAAGAATAACCTAATTCTTTAATTTTATTTAAAATATTTTTATTTACACCAGTAATACCATAATGATAAATATCATCATTATTAATAACACCACTAAATGCTAAGCTAGATAAGATATTAATCTTTCTAACAATATCTAATCCTTCTAAATCAGCAGTTGGATTAGCTTCAGCAAAACCATTCTTCTTTGCTAAATCTAATGCATCTTCAAAAGATAAATCCTCATCAGCCATCTTAGTTAAAATATAATTTGTAGTACCATTTAAAATACCATAAATATCGTTAACTTCATTTACTTTAAGATTATCAATTAATGTACGGATAATAGGAATTCCTCCACCGGCAGAAGCTTCAAAACAAAATGAACAATCATTTTCATGGGCAAGACTAATAAATTCTTGTAAATGTAATGATACTACTTCTTTATTTGCAGTAATAACATTTTTACCCTTAGCTAAGCATCTACTAATTACTTCATAAGGTAAGTCATGTCCGCCTAACACCTCTACTACAGTAGCTATTTCATCATCATTAATAATTTCATTAATATCTGTTACTAATAATTCTTTTAGTTCATCTTTTTTAAATGGAAGATCAAATACTTTTTTAATTTCACAATTATATTTTTTATTTAATTTATTAACTAAAGTAAATACTCCTCTTCCTATAGTTCCATATCCAAATAATCCCAGCTTCATAAAAATACCACCTTTTTATATGGTTTTATTATACAAGTTTAATTCTAAACTTTCAATGTGAAATCCTTTTCACAAATACACTTGTTTTTCTCTCACACACAAAATTATCTATTTTTCCGTATATATAGAAAAATGCCATATAGGCATTAATCTGAATAATTTAAATCTAAGTTAATATAAACAGTAAAATCAGGATAAATCTCTTTAACCTTAGCTATCATATCATTGATAAATTTTTGTTTATCTAAAATAGTAAAATTAATAACACAATCAAAACTTAATAATTTATTCTCTTCATCAACAAAATAGCCATGAGAACCTAAAGTACCTTTAGTATCAGTTACTATTTTATTAATATTATCATAATATGATTGATATTTATCATCTCTAGCATAAACACCAACAGTTAAAATAATATGGAATTTCTCCATTATCATTGATTGAATCTTCATTGTTAATACATGAATATCTAGGGCACTTAAGCTTGAAGATATTTCAACATGAACAGAACCTATTGCCTTATCAGGACCATAATTATGAATTATTAAATCATAAGCCCCATAAACATTATCTAATTCTTTAATAGAAGCCTTAATTTGTTTAGTAATAGCTGCATCAGGTCTTGTGCCCATAACATTAGAAATTGATTCTAATAATATCTCAATACCAGCTTTTAAAATGAAAACGGCTATAATAATACCAACATAACCATCAATATTGAAATTCCAAATCAATGCAACACCAATACCAATTAGGGTTGCAACAGAAACAATAGCATCCATTAATGCATCAACACCTGAGGCCACAAGTGCATCAGAATTATATTTCTTACCTTGATGCTTAGTATATAAACCAAGAGCCACTTTAACTAAGATTGCACTACCAATAATAACTGCTGAATACCATTTAAAATCTAGTTCTTCAGGAGTAATTATTTTCTTTATAGCTTCAACAAAACTTGAAGCTCCTGTAGCAATAATAATTACAGCAATAATTAATGCTGTAAAATATTCAATTCTACCATAACCATAAGGATGCTTATCATTAGGCTTTTTCTTAGATAATTTAATACCTATAATAGTTACAACACTAGATATTGCATCACTTAAATTATTTATTGCATCTAATATAACAGATACCGCTCCAGCTAAAAAGCCAACTAAAGCCTTTAACCCAGATAATATGATATTGGCTAAAATACCAATAATACTTGTTTTTGTAATATTCTTTTCTCTAATATCTTGCATAAAAACCTCAAATTAATATTAATAATAAAACTATTCCTATTATTACTAAAAATAAAATAGAACCAGTAATAATTAATCCTTTTTTATTCATATTAACAATATATAACTTTCTTGATATTATAGATAATAAAATTGATGTTAAAATACACCCACCAAACATACCAACTATAAATAATAAGCTTTCATACCAAGGATTATCATATACTTCTAAAAAAGGATATGGAATTAATGATTCACTCCATACTTTAGTAAAACAAAAAAGTAGGGCAAAAAAACCATAAACTGCCATAGGTAATATACCTAATATTGCCATCTTTTTAGATATCTTATCTTTATAAACGAATAAAAAAGATATAACACAAAGCATAGGATTAGTAGCATGTAATACTATCATCTTATATCCATGTAAAAGCATAGAGCCAAAATATGGCAATAAAACAATGACGACAGTTAAAAAAATTAATAGTGCTGATACAGCAGCCATTAAATGTAATATATAACTTATTTTAGTTTCTTTTTTTAATATTAAAAATATACTAATTACAATTGAAGCTAAAATAATAAATATATTGCCATCAATTGTAAAATATCTAAAAATATTAACTCCTGATACACTAACAGCATTATTAGAACCAGGGCTTGAGAAAGCTTGAGATATAATAGCTATACTTCCCATAACAACTATTATTAAATGAATTATTAAAGGAATAACTATTAATAAGGTTTTATTTTTCACCTAATTCTTCCTTACAAAGCTTCTCTAATAGCTTAGTTGAAATGAAATCATCTTCAAAAACTAATTCACCATTAAAAATTCTAGCAACCTTAGTTACGCAAGCTCCAAGGGAAATAAGTTTAAGAATTAATGCTGGGTTCCATTTTCTAGTACCATTACTAATCTCTCTTAAAATTAATCTTGAGTTCTTATAAGAATCCTCAATTAAGGCATATTCGGCAAAACCATCATCAGTTAAAAGTGATGCTAAATATAATTCTCCACAAGCCTTTTTAACATCTAACCAATTCTTTACTATGTTTTCAGTATCGCTTTCTTTAAATGGACTTTTCTTAAAACCACCAGTTACTACATAATCAGAATTAGATAATTCTTCTATTACCTTTTGATTATTAAGCTTCATAATTTTATAAGCATTAATTTCTTTTTTATCTTTATTAAATGCTTCTAGCATTGCTTTAGTAACCTTAATATCTCTTTGTAAGAAAAACTCCTCATATTCAATTAAATTAATTTGGGCTTGATCTTTAGTTAACTTCTTTTGATATAAAAATTCCATTCTTCTATCACCAATTTGATATGGCTTACCAGTCATTAAATAATCTAGGGTCACACCAAACTTTTTAGTTATAGAATATAAGCCTTCAGTAGAAGGTTTTTTTGTTCCTTTTTTAATTTCTTTTAATTCTTCTTTAGAACACTTAAATAATTTTAATACTTCATCTTCTTTTAATGAAGAAGCTTCAATAATTCTTACAAAAACATTATCCATTACCAAGTTCTAACCTTCTCTTTCTTTACTTTTTCTTCTGGAATTCCTTCTGCAAACCAAGGACATTGGGCAGGTACTTGAATATCATAAATTACATTACCCATGCTATCTTCTTTAATGTCCCAAATATAACCAGTAGTTACTTCTCCATGAAAAGGAAATCTAACAAATTCACCTTTCTTATATAAAGAATTAATTTCCTTCTTTGGTTGTTTCTTTTTAAAAGGCCACATAATATACCATCCTTAATATAATCTTTATATTATTTTACCAATTTAAAGAAAAAAAGAAAAGAGCCAAACTCTTTTCTAATTTGTAAGATTATTTTCTTCTTTAGATATATGATAAACTCCAATTGCAGAACCAATAATACCAAAAATGCCAAAGCAAAAGCTAGATAATACAATACAAGCAATATATAGATTTTTATTATAATTATTCATAGCTTTAAATGAAACAACAATATTTGAAACAAGTAATAATAAATATGCTAAATAAGATGTCCAAAAAACACTAATAAAATTACTAAAATCTTCAGTAATTGAACCAACTAAAAAATCTACAGTAATAATCATAAATACAAATCCTACAAATAAATAAATACCTATAGATAAAATTACATTTGTTATAAAATAAGACCTACTTGGTCTTTTATCTATAACTTTCTCTTCATTTTCTATAGTTTCTAAATCTATAGTGTTTTCTATGGGCAAATCTATAACTTCTTCAACAGGTTTTTCTTCTACATCTTCTATAACATTTTCATCTTTAGTTTCTAAAACTAAATCCTCATCATTTCCTACTACTTTTTTTAATAATAATGAACAAGCAACAATAGGTAAAACATTTATACCTAAGGCACTAATAACTAATAAGGCAATTACTAACCCTTTTGTAATACTATTTCTAGTAACAATAGATAATATAGCTGATGCTATATAAAAAGCTCCAAAAATAAATAAAAAGATACTAGCATCATACACTCTAGCATCATGACCAGCAATAGCATAAACTAATAAAAATCCACCTATAATAAAGGATTGAATTATATTTATTTTAAGCAAAATTAAACAAGCTTTTTTCATTTTTTACTACCTCTTTTCTCCCCGTATGAATTATAACACAAAAAGAAAAAAAAGAAAGCCTGAGCTTTCTTCTTAAAATTCATTACTCTTTTTTAACTTCCTTACCTTCAGCAATTAAACCAAAGATACCACCAACTAAATTAACTTCTAAAAGTGACAATATACCAAATACTATATTTAAAATATATGTTGTATGATTTGGTTCATTTTGACCCATATTAGATATAGCACCATTAATAAATAAAATTATACCCCAAATGGCATAAAAAATACCAAATGCTAAAAACATTGTTTGTAGTGCTAAATCAGTATCTGGGGTTTCAGTATAAAGGGTACCATTTAAAAATAATCCATAACAAATAAAGAAAATAAGTGCACATGCTAAAACTATTCCACCTGCTACAAATGATAATACTTTACTAACTGTAAATAATATATGACTTGCTTTTTTCATATTTAAACCTCCATAACAATTATACCATTAATCTCTTTTAAGTTCATCATGCTCTAATGATTTTTTTAGTCTTTTACCTAAAGAATCTAGATGCATATTAATCCTTAGATCAAAGAAATAAATTAAATTAGATACAAATCCAGAAATACCTAAAAATACTAACCAAAATACCGATTCATTATTAGCCCCTTTAAATGAGAATCTTACAGCAACAAATATTAAGGCAATAACTATTAATAATGAAACAAATTTATCCATTTTAACATCTTTTACATAATTCTTAATTGTTATTTTTCTTTTCCTTATTAAATAATATTTACCATTA